>JAZBOH010000141.1:0-49294 GCA_036351055.1 Lysobacterales bacterium | reverse complement strand
GCGGCTGCGCTTGTATCGTGCAGGGGAGCGGTATCGGTTTTTCCGCAGGCGCCCAGTGCTACCAGGGTGGCCATTGCCGGCATGGCTTTCAGTAATTCGCGTCGTCGCATAATTCTCTGGTCCTTTGTGTGGGGCTTACAGGCGGTAGGCTTTCTTGACCAATCCGTAAGCCAGTTCATGGGCAATCTGGTGCGCTTCGGCCTCTCCGAGCTGGTGGTCGGCGACCAGCCCTGCCAGGTAGTTGCAGTCGACCCGCCGCGCCACGTCATGGCGTGCCGGGATCGAGAGAAAGGCGCGGGTGTCGTCGTTGAACCCGACCGTGTTGTAGAACCCCGCGGTTTCGGTGGTCTGTTCACGGAACCGTTTCATGCCTTCCGGGCTGTCGTGGAACCACCAGGGCGGGCCGAGTCGCAGGCAGGGGTAGTGACCGGCTAGCGCTGCCAGCTCCCGGCTGTAGTTGGTTTCGTCCAGCGTGAAAAGGATCAGGGTGAGACCGGGCTCGTTTCCAACCCGGTCCAGCAGCGGCTTCAAGGCGTTTACATACTCCGTGCGCTGTGGGATGTCCGCACCCATATCGCGGCCAAAGCGCTGGAACAGCAACTCGTTGTGATTGCGGAAGCTGCCCGGGTGGAGTTGCATGACGAGCCCGTCGTCCAGGCTCATCTTCGCCATCTCGGTCAGGATCTGGCCGCGGAAAAGTTCTGCCTCGTCCGGGCTGCATGAGCCGGCCATCACCCGGGCATAAAGGGCTTCGCACTCGCCCGGGTCCAGGTCCGCGGTCAGGGCGCTGGGGTGGCCGTGATCGCTGGCTGTCGCACCCATGGTCCTGAAATGGGCGCGGCGGTTCCGGTGAGCGGCCAGGTAGCCGGCCCAGGTCGAAATGTCCTCGTTCGCCAGTTCGCCGAATCGCTCGATATTTTCGCGGAACCCTTCGTATTCAGGATCCGCGACCGGATCCGGGCGGTAGGTGGTGATGACATTGCCGTTCCACTCGCCCTCGCGAATTATCCGGTGGTACTCCAGCGAATCCAGCGGTGACTCGGTCGTGGCCAGTGTCTCGATGCCAAACCGGTCGAACAGGGCTCGCGGGCGGAACTCCGGTGTTGCCAGTTGTTCGTTGATGTGATCGAAATAGGTATCAGCCGTATCCTCTGCCAGCGGGTCGTGCAAGCCGAAGACCTCGTTGAAAACGTGATCCAGCCAGATCCGGGAAGGGGTTGCTGCAAACAGGTAATAATGGGACGCAAAGGTGCGCCAGATTTTTCGCGAATCGGTTTCCACGGACGTACCGTCGGCCGTGGGTATGCCCAGGGATTCCAGGGAAATGCCCTGGCTGTAAAGCATGCGGAATACGTAATGGTCGGGCTTGATCAGCAAGTCGACTGCATCAGGGAAACGTTCGTCAAGCGCAAACCAGGAAGGGTCGGTGTGCCCGTGCGGACTGACGATAGGCAGATCGCGGACCGTCCCATAGAGACCGGACGCGATGGCGCGTATTGCAGGATCGGCTGGAAACAGCCGCTGCGGGTGATTCATTCCGGATTTGGACATAATATAAACAATCCCGGTTTCAAGTTGAGGGTTTCAATTCGGTGCTACCGGTGGCATTATCGACTATGGTACTCCACAAAAACAAGAGCATCAAAAGAATCATGCAAAGATTTTCCTCCCGGATTTGTTTACTCGGCCTGGTCGCTGCAGTCGTGGTGCTGACATCCTGTGCGCAGCGCGACGACACGATCGTGTTGAAGCTGGCGCATACCCTGGACACCAGCCACTCCGTGCACAAGGGCATGGTGCGCATGGCCGAGCGGCTGGAAGCGTATTCCAGCGGCAAGATGCGCATGGATATCTACCCCAGCGGCCAGCTTGGCAGTGAGCGGGAAATGGTCGAACTGGTGCAGATCGGCTCACTCGATATGACCAAGGTATCGACCAGTCCGCTGGAGGCTTTTGTGCCCATCATGAAGGTGTTCAGCCTGCCTTACGTATTCCGCAGCCGCGAGCATTCGCTAAGGGTGCTGGACTCCGAGATCGGGAAAAAGCTGCTTGAATCAACCGAGGTTGCACGGCTGAGGGGGCTGGGATATTACGATGCCGGCAGCCGCAGTCTTTACATGGTGGATACGCCGGTCGAGACCCCCGCCGACCTCGAAGGTCAGAAAATCCGCGTTATGAAAAGCCAGACCGCGGTGCAGATGGTGGCCGCGCTCGGCGGCAGCGCCACGCCGATCTCATGGGGCGAACTGTACACGGCCCTGCAGCAGGGCGTGGTCGATGGTGCGGAGAACAATCCGCCGAGTTTTCACCTTTCGCGCCATTATGAAACCTGCAAGTACTATGCGCTGAACGAACACACCATGGTGCCGGACATCCTGCTGATGAGCCTGCGCACGTGGCACTCGCTGAACCCGCAGCAGCAGGAGTGGCTGCAGAAGGCCGTGGATGACTCGGTGGCGTACCAGCGGGTTCTCTGGCAGGAAGCCACTCAATTGGCGCTGCAGGAGGTCGAGGCTGCCGGCGTGGTGGTAACCCGGCCCGACAAACAACCCTTTATGGACGCCGTCGTGGAAATGAAGGCGGCTTACGATGGCACCGAGGTCGGTGACCTGATCAAAGCCATCGAGGCGGTGGAGTAATCCCATGAAAAAGACTGTAAAAATACTCGACGCCATTCTGACCCGCGTCTTGGTTCTGCTGATGTTCTGCCTGGTCGGCGCCGTGCTGTGGCAGGTGATTTCACGGTACGTGTTTTCGTCCCCCAGTTCCTGGACCGAAGAACTGGCCCGCTTCCTGTTGATCTGGATCAGCCTGCTGGGTGCGGCATACGCTTTCCGTTCCGGCATGCACCTGGCGCTCGATATCATTCCAAGGAAATTGACTGCCAGGCCTGCGCTCTGGCTCAAGAACTTCACCATTGTGATGATCGTGGTGTTCTCCGTTTCCGTGTTGGTCATCGGCGGGGGCAGCCTCGTGCAATTGACCTGGGAACTCAAACAATATTCGGCCGTGCTGGGACTTCCGATGGCTTATGTCTACTCGGTTATCCCGGTATCGGGCCTCTTGATCTCTGTCTACGCCATTGCGGCGGTGAGTGACGACAGCATCGGCAAGCCACAAGACGCGATACCGGCGGGGGAATAAAAATGGTCGTACTGATACTCGTAACGTCTTTCGTTCTTCTCTTCGTGCTGGGTGTTCCCATCGCGTTCTGCCTGGGGATTTCAACCCTGGCGACGATGCTGATGACGATGGACATCATCCCCGCCGTCACCACGATATCGCAACGCATGGCCGGTGGCGTTGACAGTTTTGCCCTGCTGGCCATCCCGCTGTTCATTCTGTCCGGCCAGTTGATGGCCCAGGGTGGAATCGCCCGCCGGATCATCGATTTTGCCAAGGCTGTTGTCGGTTCGCTCCCCGGCGGGCTGGCATTCGTAAACGTCGTTTCCTGTGCCCTGTTTGGGGCCATTTCAGGATCCGCCGTGGCGGCAACGTCCGCCATCGGAGGTTTCATGATCCCGGAGATGAACAAGGAAGGCTATGACCGGGACTTCAACGCCGCGGTCACCGCCACGGCGTCGACCACCGGGATGTTGATCCCGCCCAGCAACATCCTGATCGTTTACGCGGTCGCCAGTGGCGGCGTATCCATCGCCGCGCTGTTCGTGGCCGGCTACGCGCCGGGTATCCTGGTGGCTGTTTCGCTGATGGTGGTTTGCGCCGTGTACGCCAGGCGCCAAGGATTTCCAGCGGGCGCCAGGGTGCCTTTCCGGGTGCTCATGCACTGCACATTTGCGGCCTTGCCCAGCCTGTTCCTGATCGTGCTGGTTATTGGCGGCATCCTGGGAGGGGTTTTTACTGCCACGGAGGCCGGCGCCATCGCCGTGCTTTACGCCTGGCTGCTTTCGGCCGTGTTTTACCGTGAAATCAACCTGGCCGACCTGGGAAAAATCCTGCTCAGGTCCGCTGAAACGACCGCGATCGTGATGTTCCTGGTGGCCACCTCCATGGCTATGTCCTGGTTGCTGGCCTACCAGAATATCCCTGCCACCGTGGCCGAGACCCTGATCGGCCTCAGTGACAACCCGATCGTGATCCTGCTGTTGATCAACCTGGTGTTGTTGATGGTGGGTATATTCATGGACATGACGCCCGCGGTCCTGATTTTCACGCCGATCTTCCTGCCGGTCGCAGTCGAGTTGGGCATGTCACCCCTGCACTTCGGTATCATGATGGTGTTGAACCTGTGCATCGGGCTGTGTACGCCGCCCGTTGGCAGCATCCTGTTCGTTGCCTGCGCCATCGCCAAGACCGGTATCGGCAAGATCGTGAAACCGATGTTGCCGATGTACGCGGCCATGTTCCTGGCCTTGATGGTCGTGACCTATATTCCGGAATTCAGCGAATTCCTGCCGCGTTTCTTTGGCTTGATGGACTAGATAAAACCGGGGTCAGAGTAGCGAAGCTACTCTGACCCCGTACTTCAGACGTCGTTTTCGCCTTTCACGTAACCGAAGTTGGCCCGGATGCCGCCGTCCACGTAGAGAACGTGGCCGTTGATAAAGTCGGCCGCTTTGGACGCCAGGAACACCGCAGCCTGGCCGACGTCTTCCGGCTCACCCCAGCGATCGGCCGGTGTGCGGCACATGACGAGATCGTTGAATGGGTGGCCGCCCACGCGGATCGGTGCGGTTTGCGCGGTGGCGATGTAGCCGGGGCCGATACCATTGACCTGGACGTTGTATTTCGCCCATTCGCAGCACATGTTGGCGGTCAGCATTTTGAGACCGCCCTTGGCGGAGGCATAGGCTGAAACCGAGTTGCGGCCGTATACACTCATCATCGAGCACATATTGATGATTTTGCCTCCACGCTTTTCGATCATTTTCGGCGCAACACGCTTGCTGACAATGAAGGGGGCGACCAGGTCAACGTCGATGACCTGTTCAAACTCCTCCACCGGCATATCGAGAATCGGGATGCGTTTGATAATGCCCGCGTTGTTGACGAGGATGTCGATGTCGCCGACTTCGGCTTCGATTTTTGATATGCCGGCATCCACCTCCGCCTCGTTCGTCACGTCGAATACCAAGGTGTAGACATCCAGGCCCGCTTTGGCGAATTCCTTTTGCGCTGCTGCCAGCTTTTCCTCGCTTAAGTCGTTGATACAGACTTTTGCCCCCGCCTGGCCGAGCGCCATGCCGCAGGCCATGCCGATTCCATGTGTGCCGCCGGTCACCAGCGCCACCTTACCTTCCAGCTTGAACAGATCCAATACTCCCATTTATCCTTCTCCTTCGAATAACGAATTTCCTGGTCGCCGTGGCGTTTTTTCGTATCTGGGTCGATCTTACCCCAGGCGGTCGTTCCCGTGTTACCGGCCCGGGTGAAATGGGCAAAACAAAACGCAGCTTGCTGGTCCGGGAGACCGGTACGCCGCCGCCTCACTGAGTCTCGGCTTACGGTTTCACGCCAATTCCGGAAAAGACAACTGAACTGACGCACCGAAATCACTACAATGGGTAGCCGCCTTCCGGGGTGATGGCAAGGTTCGTATCAGGCGACAGGAAATTCAATGTTTGAAGATATCAATAAAGGTCCACACCGCCGTCTCAACCCGTTGACCGGTGAATGGGTGCTGGTTTCCCCGCACCGCACACAGCGGCCCTGGCAGGGCAAACAGGAAGACGTGGCGGGTTCATCACGTCCCGAATACGATGAAAACTGTTATCTATGTCCGGGCAACCGGCGCTCCGGTGGGCAGCAGAACCCGGACTACACCGAGACCTTCGTTTTCACCAATGACTTTTCGGCCCTGCTGACCGACACGCCCGCCGCAAAAATGGATGACGATCCGCTGTTCCAAGCCGTGTCGGAAAAGGGTGTTTGCAAGGTCATCTGCTTTTCCCCGCGCCATGACTTGTCGGTACCCAATATGTCACTCGAGGCAGTGACCCGCGTGGTGGAGGCCTGGAAGGCGGAATTCGAAAGTTTCCGGGGCAACCCGGACATCGCCTATGTACAAATTTTTGAGAACAAGGGGGCGATCATGGGCTGCTCGAACCCGCATCCGCATTGCCAGATCTGGAGTTCATCGAGCGTTCCGCCGATTGTCGAGCAGGAGCAGCAGCACCAGCTCCGCTACTTCCAAAAATATGGCCGGCCCCTGCTGCTGGACTACCTGGAAAAGGAGCTCGCGGCAGGCACGCGCATCGTGTATGAAAACGAACACTTCGCCGTGCTCGTGCCTTTCTGGGCGGTGTGGCCGTTCGAAGCCATGATCCTGCCCAGGGAGCACGTGGAATCTATCGATGGTTTCACCGAAGAGCAGGTGACGGGCTTTGCCGAAGCTTACCGTACACTGACCCAGGCTTACGACCGGGTGTTCGACTGTGAATTCCCGTATACGGCGGGTATCCACCAGGCGCCGGCCGAGACCGGTGATCACGCCGCCTGGCAATTGCATATGCATTTTTACCCGCCGCTGCTGCGTTCGGCAACGGTGAAGAAATTCATGGTGGGTTACGAAATGCTGGCGGCGCCGCAGCGCGACATCACGGCCGAATCCGCTGCAGAGACCTTGCGGCAAGCACTGGTTCGCCGGTAACCGCGTGAATCCGGCTATTGAAAGGGATATGTTTGCCACTCTTCATCACCCCAATGGTATTCTGGGAGCCGTGTGGCAATCATTTAAATTCGTCTGGACATTTCCTCGGAGGAAGACTATCTTAGATGGTGTGCCACCGGTGGCAAATCATTGGCCAGGCAGTGAGAAAAACAGGTATTGGCAATGAACGACAATAACAAGCTTCCGACCATCAACGACGTTGCGCACCTTTCCGGGGTTTCCAAGCGCACCGTTTCGCGAGTGCTTAACAATTCCTCCAAGGTTAACGAGACAACACGGGCGCGGGTTCAAGCCGTCATCGAACAGCTGAATTTTGCTCCCAATCGCCAGGCCCGGGGCCTGGCGGCCAGGCGATCCTATCTGCTCGGCTTGATTTATGACGTCCCGACGCTGTTCATCAACGATATTCAAAAAGGGATGCTCAATGTTTGTGAAGGCTCGGGTTACGAGGTCGTTGTGCATGCCTGCCACATTGAGAGCGACAACCTGGTCGATGACGTCACGCGTTTTGTGAACCGTGCGAACCTGGATGGGGTATTGGTCCTTCCTCCCGTGTCGGATATCGACATTCTTGCAGAGAAACTGGAAGAAATGGACTGCCGCTTTGTCCGGTTCTCTTCGAAACTCGGGAACAAGCCCTGGAAACAGGTGGTCACGGACTACCTGCCGGCCATCATGGACATGACCGGTCACCTGGTGGGTCTGGGCCACCGTGACTTCGGGTTCATTTCCGGTCCGCCAAGCCACGTCTCGTCGCAGAAACGTCAGGAGGTGTTTATCCAGGCACTGGCGAGTCACGGCCTCAATCTGTCCAGGTCAATGATGGCGGAAGGTGCTTTTACCTATGACTCCGGCGTCAGGGCAGCCAAGAAACTCCTGTCGCTCAAGCACCGTCCCACCGCGATCTTTGCGGCCAATGATGAGATGGCGTTCGGGGTCATGAATGTCGCCGATGAGATGGGCATCAAAGTCCCGGACGACCTGTCCGTCGTCGGTTTTGATGGCACGCCATTTTCAACCTTTGTCATACCCTCCCTGTCCACGATCATTCGGCAAACCGATGAAATGGCGCACCTGGGAACAAAGAAGTTGCTGGCGCTGATCAACGAGGGGCCGGACGCCGCCCGCAGCTTTGAAACAATGGTCTCTCCGCGGTTTCTTCCCAGGGAATCGACAGGTCCGGCGCCTACGGACTAAGCTGCATTGCACAGGCCGTTTCTTACTTCCGTTGTCCTGGCGGCGCTTGTCTGTGCCGGGCCTCTGCGTAGCCTCGACGCCCGGGAGCCCGCGGTCGCCGGCAATGACGATATTGAAGAGGTCGTGGTCACGGCTCAACGCATCGAGGGCAGCGGCAGCAAGCGGCGCACCGCCGCCAGCCGGGAAGAACTGGACAGGTCCGACCAGACCAGCATGGAGGGCTTCTTTGACGATATCGACGGTCTTTCCACCCTCGGCGGCGATAACCAGGGCAATGGAATCAGCATCAACGGTCTGAGTCCTGATCTGAGTAACGTGACGCTCGACGGTCAGAGCTTTGGGCAAGGCAGGGGCAGCGGCGGCTTTGGCGCCGGCGACCTGCCGCCGGACATGATCCGGCGGGTCGATGTGTACAAGTCCCCCGCCGCCTCACAGGAAGAGGGGGGGGCTGCCGGCAGCGTGAACCTCCAGTTACGCAACCCGGTGGAAATCGCCGGCCCGTCCAACAGCCTGAAAGGGCGGCTGGGATATATTCCCGACAAGAACAACTTCAACCCATCCGCCAGTTACTTCATGGGGCGCCAGTCCGCCAGCCGGAAATTTGGCTACATGCTGAACCTGAGCCTGGCCGAGCAGACCAGGGAGTATGCCAGCCAGGACATTCCAAAATGGATCCTGGACGATCTTGACGGCACGGCCGTCTACTACCCTGGCCAGGTCAGGAACAACGATGTGAAAGACAGGCAGGGCAGCGCCTTTGCCGGCCTCACCCTGGGTTTCAGGCCCAGCCCGTCATTGGATATCAGCGGCAAACTGTTTCTCTCTCGAAAACAGCGCGACATCGAAACCCACGGCCTGCAACACCGGTTCGAAAAACAAAGAAACATCACGGTCCTGGCTACCGACGGACGTATTGCTTCGCAACTCGAATCGTCCGACCCGGGCCGCAGGAACTTGCGCGTCGTCGGTGGCAGCCGCGAAGACGAGACAGACAGCCTGGTCCTGGGGATCGATCTGGTGTGGCGCAAGGACGGGTGGCGCGTGGACAGCGCCATCGGCTACAGCACGGACGAGAACCAGAACGACCCGCCCTCCCGGTCCGCCACCTTCGAAGCCAACAGCGCCTTTGCTTACAGCGCGAAACCGGATGGTTCTCTGCTCATGTCGTATGCGGATGGCTTTCCGCCCACGCAGGATTTCTCCATCAGCCGTATCAACCTGTCGGACAGGAATACGGAGGACAGCGATGGTTTTGCCGGCATCGACGCCGTCCGGAACCTGGGCGATGGCTTTATGAGACGTATCCGTTTCGGTGGCAAAACCCGCCAAACGCAGCGCGAACGGCGCAGTGCCACCGGTCGGGTGGAACTGGAAGAGGGCCTGACCCTGGATGATTTCTTCACGGGAAAATACCGGCAAACGCCGTGGGACCTGGACAAATGGCCGGGCAGCGATGCGGCCCTGGTGGATGACGCCGTGCATGCGTACCAGGCTGACTGGAAAGAGAACCTGCTCAACCAATACGACATGAAACGGCAAACGAACGCGGCTTACCTGCAGGCCGATTTTCGATACAGCCTGACCGAAGATCGTTTCCTGGTCGGAAACGTGGGTGCACGTCTCGTCGACACGGATACCCGGATCAACGGATTCCAGGAGAACGCCGGCATTGCGGTGCCTGTTTCACTCAAAACTCACTACCGCGACGTACTGCCCAGTATCAGCATGCGAATGCGTGTAGCCGAGCGCGCGGCCTTGTCGCTGGCGGCGGCCCGGGTGATGACCCACCCCTCTTTCAACGACCTGGCGCCGGGTATCCGCTTCAACTATGCGGACAAAACGGCGCGGTCGGGCAACCCCTACCTGGAACCGTTCCGCGCCAATCAATACCTGGCCGAGCTGAGTTGGGCGCCCGAACGGGGGCGGCGGCTGATCGCCAACCTGACCTACCGGGATGTCGAGAGTTTCTTCGCCTTGGGCCAGGAGTCCATCGAAATAGACGATGACAGCTACCTGGTGACCCGGCCCGTCAACGGCGACGACGGCTATATCCTCAGCGCCGGTATCAGGATGGACCAGAACCTGCGCCGCTTGCACAAGCGGATGCAGGATATGACCCTGACGTTTGCCTTTACCTACAACAACAGCAGTACCGATATGAAAGATCCCTTTACAGGCCAAAAACTGCCGATGCCCAACACGGCGGAACAGGTGGTCAAGGCGGACCTGGCCTACAGCCGGGAAATCTTCACAGGGAAACTGAGCTACCAGTGGCGTGGCGAGTCGCTGAGGGCATCCGCCAGCCAGAGCGGCCTGTCGGTCTGGAACCAGCCCGCGGGCAGCCTGAACCTCAACCTCGCTTGGCAGTTGAGCGGGTTGCTGCAGTTCAACCTGGATGGGCGAAACCTGCTTTCTGAAGAACAGGTGCAGACCACCGACGACAGCGGCCAGTTGTGGCGCATTACCGAGCGTGACCGCAGTATCGCGGCAACCCTGCGCGCCAGGTGGTGATCCTCTTGTAGGAGCGGCTTTAGCCGCGATTACTTGTGGAACTATCTGAAACCAATCGCGGCTAAAGCCGCTCCCACACTAATCAGTCATGGACAGGAACTTCGATTCCGGCTGCGTGGCCTCCAGCCACGCCTCGATCTTGGCCACGATATGCGGGTAGTCCTTGGCCACGTCATTCTGCTCATTGACGTCGTTGCGATAGGCCAGGTCGAACAGTTGCATTGGTGAACCGTCGGCCGGCACCGCGCCTTTGAAATTGTGGTACCGGACGAAATACTCCCAACGGGGCTCCTCCGGAACGAACTGCTGCAGGCGTGCTTGCACGCCGCCGAATTCCGGCTTGTTCGCGAGGTTGACGAACTCGTCCGGGTCGTTTTGCAGGTCGTACAATTCCGCAGTGCCGTCGAAGTAGTGGATGTACTGCCAGCGGGCCGTGCTGATGCTGTGGTTGCCGAGGCCAAAAGTCGTGTGGGTGTGCTCCTGCCACTGGGCTTCCGGGTCAGCGACCAGCGGTACAAGGCTCTGGCCCTCCCATTCCTTGCGCAGCGGCACGCCCGTGGCATCGGCGATCGTGGGCGCGAGGTCCAGCAGGTTGACCGCCCGGGTGCTCACGCCATTCGGTTCAAAACCGGCCGGCGCGGCATTTTTCGGCGGCACGATGACCAGCGGAATGCGCGTCGAGCGATACCAGCCCGTCGCCTTGCCCCAGTGCTCTTTCTCACCCAGGTGCCAGCCGTGGTCTGACCACATGACCACCAGGGTATTGTCGGCGTAACCGCTGTCCTCCAGTGCCGCCATGATGTTGCCGATCAACTCGTCCACGAAGGATATCGAGGCCAGGTAGGAGGAAACGGCGTTTTCCCATTCCCCGTACTGCCAGACGCTCCTGTGCAGTCCCGAGGTATTGGGCGCCAGGGCATACTCTCGTCCTGCGCGCGGTACATCGGCCAGGTCGTTCTCCTGTATCGGCGGCAGCTCGATGGTTTCCGGCGGATACAGGTCATGGAAGCGCTTCGGGTTGTAAAGAGGCTGGTGTGGACGGTGAAAACCGACGGCCAGGAAAAAGGGTTTGTCGTGATTCTCGTTCAGCTTTTCGATGGCCCAGTTGGCCGTGACGGTGTCGGAGAACAGCTCGTCAGGCACATCGACCGGACCCCAGTCGAACGTGTTGGAACTGCGCCAGCTTCGATCGGCGGGAAACCCGTTCAGGGGAAGCCGATATTCCTTGCCGTTCTTGACCACCCGGTTGAAGGGATCCTGCTTGGCCAGGTCCATCTCGTCCTTGCTAAACGGCGTGCTCGAACTGCCGTATTCACCGTACTCGTCAAAGGCGTTCTCGGGGATTTTGGGCAGGCCGGCGTGGAACAGCTTGCCGGCGCCCATCACGTAGTAGCCGTTTTGCCGGAAATGTTCGGGCATGCTGATCACGCCGGGCAGGTCACGCCGGTAGTTGGCCGAGTTGGTGTAAATGCCATTGGTGCTGGGCCACAGGCCGCTCATGATGGCGGTGCGGGACGGGCCGCAAATCGGCGCCGGCACGTGGGCGTTGGTGAAAGAGACGCCTTGCGCGGCCAGTGAGTCCATATGCGGCGTCCGGATCTGCGGGTGGGTATCGAGGAACCCGGCCCAGTCGTTCATATCGTCGATGGCAATGAACAGCACGTTGGGGCGGGGTTCACCGGCCGTTGCCGCTTGCCCATAGGCTCCCGAGGGAACCGTCACGACCAGGCTGAACAGTAAGAAAATGAAATGTAGCTTCTTCAACATGTGCATATCTCTCTGAATATGAATTGATATATCTGTATTTAGCCGAATAGACCGGCGCTGCGCGCCCGCTCCACGAGGGCCGGGATCTTCAGGTAAGGGTCACCCGGCCCCAAGGTCTCCAGCGGCAGGTATCCGCGGTAAGCGGAGCGCCGGATGATGACGGCCAGGCGTTCGAAATCGGTAGCGGTTTCCACGCCGTTTATCCAGACATTTTCCTTGATCTGCCAGGTAACGGCACGATTTACATTGTGCTCGATTTCCGCGTAGGGGTCACCGGCCCGGTAGCTGCCGATATCGAGGTTCAGGCCCAGCCAGTCTGAGTCCACCCGCTCAAACAGTTCGTCCACATCGGCGGCTGTCTTCAGGAACTCGTTGTGGTTCTGCAGCGCGACAATGACCCCGTGTTCCTCCCCGTGTGAACAACAGGCCTGGATATCCCTGGCCATCCACTCGAACACCTGCTCACGCGAATAACCCTCGTGTTCACTCTTACCGGTAAAGATACGCAGGCAGGGGCTGCCCAGCTTTGCAGCGGCTTCGATCCACGCCCGGGTCATTTCAACGTCGGCTGCGCGCCGGTCCGGGTCAGGATTAACGAAGTCGTTTCTTATGCCTGTTCCGCTGATGTCCAGCCCGAGGAAAAATGCCTTTTTCTTGAAGGTGTTGATGAAATCGTCTGTCGGCACGGCCGGGTAAGCCGGGAAGTAGTAGCCGGTCGGATCAATGGCGTCGAAGTCGTGTTGAGCGCAGAAATCGAGCATGTCGAACAGGTCGATGGTGCCGTCTCTCAGCAAGCGGTTGAAAGAATAGACGTTAAGGCTGGATTTGAAGCGGGGGGCGAAATTTTCATTCACGGCTGCCAGGCTGGAACCTGCCGCCGTCAACAGGGGCAGGGTGGCCAGTGACTTCAACAGGGTACGGCGTCGCATGATTTTGCTCCTGTAGTCCTCACGGTGCCGGATAAATGTGCCACCGGTAGCATTTATGGGTATTATATACGACTGTTCTTCTTAAATCCGGGATTTGAACATGTCGTATCGGTTTCGAAGTTCTGGGAGGTTCCGGGGTCAGAGTAAAGTGCCAGAGTAAATAGGCGATTGATGGTGGCTCGATGAAAACAGTCCGCTAAAATATTCGATCATCGTTACCGACCCAGAGCGGCCATGGTCCAGGTTTCTTGAGAGGTTTTGCTATACTCGCTTGCGGAGGAAAACCATGAAACTGAAATCAGAATCCTACCCTGACAGAATTCGGCGCATTGCTCAGGAAGTGAGTCAATTTCGGGATTCGTATCCAGTAGGTCATTCGGTTGAAAAGCTCCGCATGCTTGCCAACGAACTCGAACAAATTCTTAAAAAATCTCCACGAAAAAAATCTTGAATCTTGCAGTCCATGCTTTGACACAGACGCCCCCGGCAGTTACACCCGCCGGGTTCTTTCCAACACCTCGCGGAGACCCCGTATGAGCGAAGTCCAGAACTCACCAGACCGGCACTCGATCCCTGATTTCAAGACGATCATGGGCCACCCCAGTCCACTCTGGATGTTGTTCATGTCGGAATTCTGGGAGCGTTTCGCGTTCTACGGGATTCGCTGGGCCCTGGTGCTTTACATTGTGGCGCAGTTCTACGGTGGTGATCAGTCCGGGCAGGCCGACGCCAATCTCACCTACGGTTCTTATCTCGCACTGGTCTATGCAGGCGCGATTTTTGGTGGCTACATCGCCGACAAGGTCATTGGCTATCAACGCTCGATTCTGATCGGGGCCATGTTTATGGCCGCGGGCCTGTTCATGATCATGTTGCCGGACCCGGTGCTGTTCAAGTTGGGTCTCGCTACCATCATCGTTGGCAACGGCCTGTTCAAGCCGAACATCTCGACCATGGTTGGAAAGCTGTATTCGATAGCTGACGAGCGCCGAGACTCGGGTTTCACGATTTTTTACATGGGCATCAATATGGGTGCGTTCATCGCGCCGATCATTACCGGTTGGCTGGCGACCTCCCTGCTTGGCACCGACGCGGCACCCGCCTACCAGTATGTTTTCGGGGCGTCTGGAATCGGCATGCTGATCAGCCTGGTCTGGTTCTACTTCGGGCGGCGCCAATTGCAGAGTATCGGCAGCCCACCGGCGGAAGCCCCGGGCCGTGAGCGGGTGGTCTACGTATCGATCGGCGCACTGTTTGTGATCCCTCTGATGTACTTCCTGCTGACGCTGGGCGCCGAAGCACTCCAGTACGTGCTTACGGCGCTGTTCGTTGGTCTCTCCACGATGCTGATGGTCGAGGGCATTCGCAATGGAGCGGTGGCCCGTGACAAGACCATCGCGATGCTGCTCATATTTGCCTTCAATATCCTGTTCTGGATGTTCTATGAACAGGCCGGTAACTCGTTTACCTTCCTCGCAGACCAGATTGTCAACCGGGACCTCGGCGGCTTCGTCTTCCCGACAGCCTGGTTTCAGTCCGTGCCCGCGCTTGCCGTCATCCTGCTCGCCCCTGTCGTTGCCTGGCTCTGGGTATGGATGGCAAAGCGAAATATGAATCCGTCGATTCCGCGCAAATTCGGTCTCGGCCTGGTGTTCAATGGTCTGGCTTTTCTGTTGCTGATGTTCGCTCTGACCAGCCTGGTAAGCGATGCAGGCAAGATTCCGTTTTGGACCATGTTGGCGGTGTACGTCATCCAGGTAGTCGGTGAGCTTTGTCTGTCGCCGATCGGACTGTCGATGGTAACCAAGCTGGCCCCGGTGCGCCTGGTCGGCCTTGGCATGGGTGGCTGGTTCCTCTCCACCGGTATCGGCAACAATCTTTCCGGCATATTCGCCGGCGCGGTAAGCGGTGAGACGGGCATGACCACGGCATCGGCGCTCTCGGGCTACACCTTCGGGTTCTGGGCCCTGGTCGGCTCTGGCGTTGTTCTGTTCCTGGTCGCACCGTTGATCCAGCGCTTGATGCACGGTGTGAAGTGACCTCGGCGTAACCGGCACATTCGTGACCAATATGGGTTTGCTCGAAGGACTGCGTCAGGCCGAACCCGGCATCGTACTCCGCTGCGATTCAAGGCCAGGGGAGTTCTGCTATGCATTCAGTAACGGAAGTTGTTCTCCTGTAAGGTCAGAGGACGGCTGACGACCCGGAGCCGCCATATAGCTCTCATACGAAACGGGCCAGGAAGGGAGGCACAGACAAAGAAAACCCGGCGCTTGGCCGGGTTTTCAGATGCAATGTTCCCTGTGTTTCAGGGTGTGTACCAGATGGGTGAGGTAAAAGCGCGCTCCTGAATCGAAACCGGCAGGTCGTCACGCGGCGGGAGTCCCAGCCTCACGGCGTCGTAAGTCGACCAGCGCGGGGTCGGTATCTGCAGCACACGTACGTAGTAGAAAGCATGCAAAGCCGGGTTGAAGTTGGGATCGGCCCAGGCGACCTGAAGCACGGCATCACCTATTTCATTGCTGTACGTTGCATCCACTGGATTTACTGTGTTCCCCACCGGTGGAACGTTTCCTTCGTTGTCCATCTGACGTCCATCTGACAGGGCTACGTCGTAAATTTTCTCAAAGGTCTGTCCGTCTTCGACCCAACCCTTGATGACCTGTATCCGATCCAGGTTTGCGCCGTCGGCCTCCTTAACGGCCTGGATCACGAATACAGGGGGTTTGCCTTCCGGTGCAGCACTCAGGTCACCACCCATGGGCACGCCACCGGCGTAAGCGGTTTCCAGCCAGTTATCGGAATCCAGTATGTTTTCCGGGAAGTCGAATCCGGCGAAGCAGCGGACTTTCAAGCGCGGACCGGTGGTTGCGAAGGTTTCCTTGCGAATCATTGCCGCATACAGCTCTTCGCGCATGTTGGCCCTGGCCCAGACGCCGGCAAGGCCTCCGGAACTGAACTCGCGAATCTGCCGCTTGTTTGCCTCGTTAAATCCAGGCGATCCGTCCAACCGGTGTTGCGGGTCGTTCTCCATGCCGAACTTCCCGGTGTAATTGTCTTCCTCGACAGCCGAAGCCGCGTTGTGTGTATCGGAATCGCCGATCAAGCCGTATTTGAACGGGTTTCCCTTGCCCTGGGATTCCAGCAACAGGCCCGTGCGGAACGCATCGCGTGCGTAACCGCCCTTCTTGTTTTGCGGCGGTTCGGCCTTGTCCGAAAGCGTGTAATCCCAGAGTTCGAAACCAGCGAATTCATCGTTGGGTGACAGCCTCGGGTGGGTTTCTGAAGTGCCCTTGATCTGCGTTACTTCGTACAACGGTTCGTTGCGCATGCGGATCTCGGCGTACTCCTTGTTGACCTCGCTGCCTCCGTAGCTGGTGGTTTCCGGGAACATCAGGCCATCGCTGGCGTTTCCGTTGTGCGGAACCGCAAACAGCGTTGCGCCATTTTCCCGTTGTGTATCCATCCAGGCCCAGAGGGTTTCCGGACGCAGTGATTCCAGGGCGGAGAGTGGAATGTCCGGGAGATTTTCCGCGGTCTTGAACACCACGACGCGGTGAAGGTTCCTGTCTTCCGGGTGGGAGGTCCATTCAAAGCCGGGGAAGGTGGTAAATTTGCCGGGCTGGTTGTGTTTTTCCGTGGTCTCCACGACTTCCTGCCAAATGGTCCTGGAGATTTCCGGATTATTGAGTTCCTCCATGATTTCACCGGCCGCCATGGCCGCCAGGACCTCCGCGTAGGCTTCGAATGCTACTACCTGGTCTTCCGAAGTGATGCGTGAAGCCATTTCGAGCTGGCTCGCGGGGTGATCCGGGTCTTCCATTTTCTTGAACACACCCAGGTATTCGGCGTGGTCCGAAACGACATACCAATCGAGGGGCACCTTGATCTGTAACGGCGTGCCGTCGCCACCGCCCGGAATCGCTTCGCCCTGGGCCCAGCGGTACGCGTCATCCGGCGTGGTGGGCGAACCGTTCGTAAACCCATCGAAGGAGTAGCTCGTATGGATGTGGAAATTACCGAAGTAGGCATCCTTTGTCGGATTTAATGCTACTTCGGGTTCTTCCACGGCGGAGGGCTTCGCATTTGCGCTTTCACTCACTGTTTCAGATGCAGGAGGCTGCATCTGGGCGTTGGGCTCACCTTGCTGTTCGCTTTCCTGGCTGCATGCGATGGTTACAAGACACAGTCCCGTTAACAATCCGAGGCGAATGAAGCGCTTCATGACCTCTCTCCTGGTTCATTCAAGCGGATGGACGTGCAACACGCTAGCCCATGTCCGCAAAACAGGCGAATAATGGATTTAAGCAGGCAGTTCGAGAGAATCGACAAAGGCGCCGTTGATATTTGTTGCAAGGGCGGTACAGATTTCATCATGCGCGCCGTGACTCGTCCAGAGGCCTTCCGGGATGTAGAGTAAATTAACCACCTGGCAGGAAATAAGCACGCCTGAGTAACCGATTGCTTCGAGCAGGTGCAGCAAAAGATGACTCGCGCCAGATCAAGGACTCACGCCGTAACATACGGCGTGGTTACCGTACGCTGTGGCACTCAGAGCACAAACCCGTCGGACGACTGCTCCTGGCCGATAGCTGCTAGTCGGCTGGTCTGAGGTAGAATGACGGCTACTGACCCATTCCGGACGGTCACGTTCGCGCTTTCTATCGCTGGTGTTCTTGGTGGGGTCGTAATTAATCGATGTGCTGGAGAGAGTTTGCATGACTGATGAGAAGGCAGCTACGACCGATATTAAATCGGCCGAAGCCAAATCCCTGATACGCACCGAACGCCATATCGTCCGCCTGACTTTCTGGCAGACCATCCTCTCAGTCGTCGGTGTCGTGATCGCCGTCCTCGCTCTTTATGCGGCGCTCACCGAATCTGCCGCGGTTCGTCAGCAGACCGCGGCGGCCGTCTGGCCGTTCGTCCAGCTGATGGTTGAAGACTACGATACGGGTGACGCCGCAGGGTTTTCGTTTGCATTTACGAATGTAGGCGTCGGTCCCGCGAAGATGCAGGATGTCCGCGTCATTATCGACGGCAACGTCGTCCGTAACTGGTCCGAGTTGGTTGCCAGCGTGGACGGAGACACGGGTGCTGGGATTAACCGGAACTTCATCAGCGATCGAGTCCTGCGACCCGAAGAAACTGTCGACGTGTTCAGTACAACAGACGCCGAATTGGCGCGGAAGCTCTTTGGCAGCATCAGAAAACCCGGAAGCGTGCTTAGCTTCTGCTACTGCTCGATTTTCGACGAGTGCTGGCTTGCAAATAGCCGCGAGGATCTCCAGGCGCCGAAGCTGGTTGAGGCCTGCCCGGATTTTGGCGACGAAACGTATCTCAACTAGACGACGAAACCGGCTGCTGTCGATGAACTGCACGATATTCCAATGACCGCGAGAAGAGCAGGTGACCGCTTGTGGCCGCACTGAGAACTTATCGCGGCCGAAATTGGCCATCGAAACGGTTCCGTTGATCGCTTGATGGCGAAACTGATCCTCTGCCTGCCTAGAATCTCTGCTTCCGACCAATGGTCGTGAAATACGCTCCGAGAAAAATATTTTCGTGACCAAATCGTCAAATGTGGACGAATATGAAATGAAAGGGCCGCCTCCGGTAGCTAGCGATTTCGGCCAGAGGATTGACCCGCCGGGCGTCACAGCCACAACACGTCGGTCAGCCTGTCCGGGTGCTGAGCCGGGATCTTCTGAACAGCCAGGCGATTGCGAAAAACGCGACGGCCATCGGCAGCGCAAACCACCACTCGATGATATTTTCAAACCGGTCGACAAGCTCCGGGTCGCTGAAGAAAACATGCTTGAGCACCGACAGCACGCCCAGCACCCATTGTAGGCTCACCAGTGCCATGAGCGCGTTGACCGGCCCCAGCAAACACCCCCCATTCATCTCTCGGCGATGGGGCCAGAGCACCGCAACCAGCAGCAACTGGGCCAGCGCGGTGCCGCTGAAATAGAAAGTCACGCCGTAGCGCCGCATCCAGCGGTACCACTCACCTTCGGTGCCCAGGGCTGTCAAGTAGAACACCAGGAACAAGGCGCCGACCGCGCCCAGCAGGAAAATCGTCGTGGCCCGCCGCGGCTTGCACTCCGGCCGCTCGAGCAGCCAGGCCCGCACGGCATGCCAGCTGAGCAACAGCAACACCGTGCAGGGCAGCATGAGTGCCCGGAACAGGTACAGGCCCGGCCCCGAGCGGGATGCCCTGCTGATCGAAACACAACCTTCCAGGTAGGGCATGCAAATGTAGCGCGGCTCCAGCCCATCGCCTGCTGCAATATTGACCAGGTACGCCGCGTGCGCTGCAATTACCGGCAGCAGACCGGCGAGCAGTGCAATCTTGGCAGAACGTTTCATAACAGACGTAGGTTAACCGCTCTTACGGGATAGCGTCAGTGGCCGTGGCCAGTTTCGCTGGCGTGCACAGCACGTTGACAGAACAAATGTTGATATATCGCCTTTCCAGCCTTTGCCTCAGGTCATGGCCTTCCCGGACCGGTAAATCGAGCATAGAGTACATAACGATTCGGCCGGAACATCGTATTCTGGGGCGGAATCGACACGCACCGGCTCCTGCCCCGCGGCAGCACCGCTGAGATCGGGGATGAGGTCAGGCGGGTGTTGCAGATCAAAAAAATCAACCTGATTAACTATGCTTGCTTTTACGCCAGACCAGAGTGTAGATGGCAGCGTTGAGGAACAACACTACCAGGCCCAGCAGGACTTGCGTGTCAGAGCTCAGTCCCGAAGGATAGACCAGAGGCATCAGGTAGTGGTCGATAAACCCGCCATCGTAGCCACTGGTGTTGGCTGCGGCCCGCAGATCATTCTCCAGGTAGGTCAAAGGGCAGACCCAGCCCTGAAATCCAATGAGAATGCCCCAGACCGCGCAGGGCACATGAAACCAAGCAAAGCCACGCCGCCAAAAGACAAGCAGGCCGCCAAACACGACAAACAGGATAAATGCCGCATGCAGCAGGATCGTCAGGTCTGCAAGCAGAGCGTAAGGCATGATCAGGTGACCTGGTCGGCAGGTAGACTATGATTTAACTACTGGAATCCATAGATAGCAATAAACATTTTCAAGCCTATCCAGGCAGCTCTTGGGTGAATAAATTTCGACATGCGGACTCTTGTAACTATCTTAACCACAGCGATCAGCGCTTATCTCCTGCTGGCTCTGGTGCTCTACCTGTTCCAGGGAAAGATGGTTTATCTGTCTGATCTTCCTGACCGCGCATTAGGCGCATCGCCAGGTGATATCGGCCTGGATTATGAAGATGTATCACTGACAACCAGTGACGAGGAACGTTTGCATGGTTGGTATATTCCAGCCGCGGATTCCAGGGGAGTTCTCCTGTTCTTTCACGGTAATGCCGGTAATATTTCCCACCGCCTGGACAGTATCAGAATCTTCCATGAACTGGACTTGGACATACTGATTATTGATTACCGGGGTTATGGACAAAGCACCGGTCATACCACTGAACAAGGCACCTACCTGGATGCACAAGCGGCCTGGGACTACCTGATCACTAGTCGTAGGGTTCCCGCTGACCAGATCATTATCTTTGGTCGCTCCCTGGGTGGTGCTATCGGGGCATGGTTGAGTGTTCAAAACACACCCGCGGCGGTGATCATTGAGTCCAGCTTCAGTTCAGGTGTGGACATGGCTCACCGACTTTACCCGTTCTTACCGGTACGTTTGATAACGAGGTTGAAGTACCCAGTGGTGGATTACGCTGCTCGATTGAATTGCCCGGTGCTGGTGGTACATAGCAGAGATGATGAAATAATTCCCTTTGATATGGGACAGGCGATTTATGCCGCGGCAAAGCAAAAGAAAACTTTCCTGGAACTCGGGGGAGATCATAACAACGGCTTCCTGATCAGTCAGGAGGACTACATCGCCGGATTGAAAGGCTTCACCCAGGCAATATTGGGTCCATAAAGTGGCCTGCTGGCGATCCAGAGCATTGCGAAATAAAAATTGGGGTCAGAGTAATTATAAATGGCCGTTATTGGCTGATCGGCGAACTCAGCGGCGTTCAATCTAACGGATGGTTTTCTTCCGCTATCCGCTAAGAAGCAGCATTTGGCCTGCCTGACCCGCTGACTTCCGAGATCGACCCATTAAAGAACCAGCGGTTTTGCGTCGTTTGAGTACGGTAAAAGGTTCATTAGTTGTTTGCCCTTTTATCCGCCGTAGTCCACGAATCAGGATGCTGTACGTGTTTTCTCCAGCGATTGACCAGTGTTATCGAATGGTCTTCCAGCGACCCTATCCACTCTTTCACAAGCAGATTTCGGTATTCCGGTGAGGCATCAACCGTGCGCAACTTCTCGGCCCCCATCTCAGCCTCGCGATTACATGAAGCCCGCAATTCAGCAGCTACAGAATCAACGTCGCTCACTGAATTATCATACTCAGGAAGCTTAGAAACCATGCAGTTCATGTAGTTGCTCTGGACCTCACGGATTAACGGTTCAATTTCTGGCCACGAAAACATCATGACCAGCTATCAACATCATCTCGATGATTTATGCGAAAGAGCGCATCTATTCAACCTCAGCCTCTCTTGCTGGAGCACCCAACGCTTCCAATGCTTTGGATTCACAGAAGCCCTTTATCTTCTGGCGAACTTCTTCATCCGCGCTTGGGCCGTTGCTTATCTGGTAGGTGAAGGTGTTAATTGTAATCACCGAGACCTTATCTACATTTTCCTCTGAAGGCTTATACAGGAAATCTTCAGCGGCACTTACTGAAGGCGCCTTGAAGAAATCAGAAGTGAAAACAACGACGTTGTGATTACTCGTCGTTCCGTCTGGTTCGATGACATAGGAGACGGTTGCACAGCCTTGCTCACCTTTTTGGAGCGCTCGTTTCGGGTAGTGAGGGGCAACTTTTTTCTCAATGGTCCAGTATGCGCCCAACTGATCCCCGGGTAAGAATATGAACGATTCTGACTCTTCCGCTCCCGCACTTACGGAAAAAAGGGCCAATGAGCATATGAATGTGCCAAGAGATGTGGATTTTTTCATGTGATCCCTTCTACATTTCGATTCTGACGCCTACGAGAATCGCTTCGCAAGCCACTGGGTTGATTGTGAGAGAAAGTAGACAACTGCACTCATTCGCCTTCAGTCGTAATTCAGTCTGAACGCCTCCACGGTCCCGCCATCTGCGTGCTCGCCAAAAATTCGTGAATCGGTGAAGTTCCCAAACGGGATTCGAAATTCATTTTCCTCGCCGGGGTTCAGCAGACAGATTGACTCTTCCGATTCGGCTTCAGGACCGCATACGATTTCACCAGCGGGAAATAACGCCTCGGGCGGGCTACCTGGGATCATTACCCGGTAGAAAAGCTTCCCGGCAAATTCACCATTTTCCTTTACTTCCGCTTCCCCAATTGCCATAACCATCGAGGACCATCCTGCATACGCTGTTTCGCTTGGCTCCTTGAAAATGAATGTCCAGAGGCTAAAGTCAGGGTCCGGAGTCAGTTCAGGTAATAAGTAGGGCGTTTCATCGGGGAAATAGGCCCTGCTCACGCTGCCGAATGTGTAGTGTGTCAGGTAGGTGGGTTCCGGCGGCATGGGGGAGGACCAAAAAACTCGGGCATATCCGCGTTGCAAAAATTCCATTCTCCATGGAGTATAGGGAACACTCAATTTTGGATATTGAGTCAGGCATTCTTGAGACCCGTCTTCGCAATAACGAATGGGCTCAGTGTTCAATTCCCACAGCACACCAGGCTCCTCACTGAGTTCCAGAGGACCACTAATCAACCACCAATCAGGATTTCCGTTTGGGTCGAATGCAAATCGGAAACCCGCCACATAGCCGTTCTGAATCTCCAGCATGAAGCCGGTGCCAGGCTCCTCGGGGTTATGCCATAGACCTGTCTCAGGAAACGGTGCCTGCTGCAAGTTTTCACAACCGGGGCATGGAACGTACGGGCCATTTGATTCTTGGGCAACCGTGGAAATGCTTATCATAAGCGCGAGTATTGCGATGCTGAATTTCATCACCAACTCCATCATTAGATCAACATCAGTATGACAACCATGTCAATCCTGAATGTTACTCTTCAGTGACTAAAAAAAACAGTTCATTCAGGGGAAAGAATCTATCCGAGCACACTACTCATCAGCCCTAGCCTCGGGACTGCTGAGAATCCGCCACACCGGCAACTGCCTGATTTAATAATATGAACGCAGAATTCCGGAATTGGCCTATTTTGTTGAAAAACACGCTATCGAGATTGGCGTTTTGGCCAGTTTGAGTTCGAAGCGTGGTTTGCACTCCGGCTATTGCCGGATTTTGTTTTTTTTGGTGGTTTTTTCGAGGCTTATCAGGCCATTTCCGGTATTTCAGGCGGACCGGTCCCCAGGTACTTGGCCATGCGTCTCAGATTCTGCGCTGTCGCGGTCAGCAGGAACTCGTCTTGTGCGCCCTTGATCCCGCGTAGCCGCAAGCGGTCCATCTTCAGCACCCGCTTCATGTGGGCGAACAGCATTTCGACCTGTTTGCGTTGTCGCCGGGTCTGTTGGTAAGCCGGTGTCTTGGCCACCGCCCGGGCTACATCTCGTGCGGCCTCGTGCTCGCTTCGCTTAACCTTGCGAGCCTTCATGTTCGGACAGCACTGTTCCTTCAGCGGGCACGGCAGGCAGTCTGCCTGGATCGCGTGGTAGTTAATCATGCCGTCCTTACCCACACGGATACGGTTTTTATTGCCCGGCTTGCGGTAACGCAGCAGGTGCTTGCCGTTGGGACAGGTGTATCGGTTGCGCTCGGCATCGAAGTGGAAGTCCGAGCGACTGAACGTGCCGTCTTTGCGTTCCCCCTTCTCCCATACCGGCACGTGTGGCTCGATGCCTCTCTCCTCCACCATCCAGGCCAGGAACTTGGCGGTACCGTAAGCGGTATCACCGATCAACCTCTTGGTCTTTAGGTCCAGTCGCTCCTCGAGCCGCTCGATCATGGTTTTAGTCGATTGCACTTCCAGCGTGCGATGTGCCGGCGAGGCCTCGACATCGACGATGATGCCGGCATCGGTATCGACCAGGTAGTTGGTCGAGTAGGCATAGAAGGCCGGACCACCCGGTGCCGCCGTCCAACGCGCTTGTGGATCGGTCGGTGACACTCTCTTCGCTGGCTTCACGCCAACAGGATCGTCTTCCTGCAAGTTATCAAGGTAGTCGCGCACGCCGGGGCCACTGCCCCAGTCGTCATCGTCGTCGCGCTGCCGCTGGCGGCTGGCATCGGCCTTGACCACGCTGGCGTCTACGGCAAAACCCTCACCACCGACCAATCCGGCATTAATGCAGCTTTGTAGCACCTGCTCGAACACGTGGCGTAAAACCTCGGCCTCTCGAAAGCGGCCGTGCCGGTTCTTGGAAAAGGTAGAGTGATCCGGTACGGGATCTTCGATGCTGAGGCGGCAGAACCAGCGGTAGGCCAGGTTGAGCTTGACCTCTTCGCACAAGCGGCGCTCGGAGCGGATACCCAGGCAGTAGCCGATGATCAGCATGCGAATCATCAGCTCGGGATCGACCGAGGGTCGTCCGGTATGGCTGTAATATGGTGCCAGGTGCTCGTGCAAGTCGGACAGGTCGAGGAAGCGGTCGATCTTGCGCAGCAGGTGATCCTGTGGCACCACGTCGTCGAGGTTGAAGGTGTAAAAGAGGGGCTTCTGAGGCTTATCGTTGCGGCCCATCATGGCGCGAAACTCCGTCCCTGAATCAACAAGCCAATTATCTCATTGATCGGTTATTGGACGGAGTTTTTCAACAAAATAGGTCGAATACGGAACTTTGTGGGGCCATTCTCAATATTGGATGATGTTGCGATAGCTGGCAGTTTGCGGCATTTTCCTGTCCGTCGGTTTGCTCTATAGCCGCTTGCCAAACAGGACCATTGCGCGTTTGCCTGTTGCGAAATCATATTCCGTAGCCGCCGTCGCTTTCGAAAAGCCACCACAGCAACCCGCAACGCCCCTGGTCGGACTCCCGCATGCCGTGGTAAGTCCAGGCCTGCCGTCTCAAGCCTGCGGAGAACATGGCTTCGGGGTTCAGCCGGAACTGGCCGAAGGCATTGGGGTCGCGCGCTGCCGTGTAGAGGCCTGAGCCTGCTCGTTTGCCGTTTTGCGAATACTGGAAAAAATCCCTCCTCAGGGGCAGCACGTCTTTTGTCGCAGGCCCGGGGTAGACGTAACCGGTCGATGCCAGGCCCAGTGGTTGTATGATCTTTTCGTTCAGGAGGGCGCCCAGATCTTTACCGGCCGCAGCTTCCAGCGTTCGCTCGAGGATCAGCATGCCTAGGCCGGAGTACTTGAAGCCGGCACCGGGCTCGCTAATGATCTGGATGCGGTCAAAGCTGGGGGGGCAGAAAGGCAATCGGGGTCAGAGTAAAAACTCTACGAGCTTTTGTTCTGACCCCGGTTTTTCTCACCCGGCAAGTCCTGACTCATCCAGCAGGAAGGCCACGCCGTCCGGTTTCGTTTCATCCAGCCAGCCGTAGAAAATCAGCATGCCTTCCACTGCGCTGCCGTCCGGGCGCACCACCGGTTGCACGTTGTTGAAGGCCCAGCCCGGGTATTGCGCTGCGTCCGGCGTGATTTCGCGGTGCAGGCTCCAACTGTTGCCCTTGTCGCTGGAGACCCAGTGCTCGATGCGGCCGCCGCCGTGTGTGTAGTTGACGCCAGGCTTATCCTGGTAGCCCTCGCCGACAATCACGTAAGCGTGAAGTTTGCCGTTCTGGTCGCGTTTGAGGTAGCCGCTGTTCCACTGGTGGTTGGACGCAGTGATGGGCGTTTTTTTCCACGCACCGCCTACCTTGCGCACATAGTAGTAATTGTGGGTTTCCAGGTTGTCCTCGGACAGCACATGCAAGGCGCTGGGCTGCCCGTTTTCATCCAGGCACAAGGCCGGGGGTACGCCCGCACCACGCCATCCGGTATCCCAGATCTGGCACCTGGCACGCGCGGTCTCGATATCGAGCGGTGTTTTTATCACTTCGCCGGCATCGTTGCGCACCTCGTGCGTGGCAAGGTCGATCTTCAGCAGGGAGAGGTTGTATTTCCATTCGTTGCTGACCGGCATATCGTATTTCGGATTGTATAGCCGTTCCGGGTCGTTCGACTTGACGTCGTCGTAGTCGGTAAACACGACATACAGGTGTTTCTTGTCCGGGCTCAGGATTTTTGCCTGGTAGGAAGACCACTCGGGGTGGTTGTAAATATCCAGGTTGGTGACGGAGTGCTCCGGTCCGGTCCAGCTGCGGCCGTTGTCCGCCGTGATGCGGTAGCTCCAGGAACTGGAGTGCCCAGCCTCGCGGAAATAAACCAGGTGCCTGCCGCCGGGCAGAGCGAACATCGTCGGGTAGGAAACCTTCTCGCTGATGTCCGGTAATACCTCCCAATCCTTCTCGCTCTCGCCCATGGTGCCCGGCTTCCTGTTGACCAGGTGATGACCCGGCCTGTTGTGCATGCGGTACATGACGTGCATGTGCTCGTCTTTATCCACCCACAGCACCGGGCAGTCATGGTGGTCGCTGGTTTGCTCGCCAAATTTTATCGGGCTGGAGAACGTGCGGTTCACGGGATCGTAGCGGACCAGCGAGGCATGGGTGGGGGCGACGTTGCGCGGGTTTTCGTTGGCCTTGGTGCCCCAGCCCTTGTAGCCGATGAACACCTGGTCATTCCAGTAAATGGCCTGCGGCCGCTGCCGTACGTCGTAGAGCATTTTCTTGGAGCCGCCGCTGGCAAACGCCATGGGTGCCGTTTTCTCTCCGGCCTGAAGTGTCCAGAAGGGTGTCATCAGCCCGGAGAGGGAGACTGCCATGCTTGCCTTCAAGAGGGTTCGTCTTTTCATTGATCTCTGTCCTCTGACTTATCTGTTAGGCGTTTCGTCTGACTATGACTTCTTGCGTTTCGGTGGCCAGTCGTCGTGATCGATGGTGACGTCACCCGCTGTTTCCGTGACATAAGCGTCCAGCATGCCGTTCAGCTGGGCAGCCAGTTCCGGCATTTGTTCCGTGAGGTTGTTCGCCTCGCCTGGATCCTTGCGGACATTGTAGAGTTCCAGGGTGTGCGGGGCGCCGTCCTTCCAGGTTTTGATCAACTTGTAATCACCCTGCATCAAGGCCGTTTCGCTGTCCGCGTTGACGTCGCTGGATTTCGGTCTCGCGGACTTGTCGTGGAATACCAGGAACGGATAAGGCCTTTCAACGGTGTCCGACTGCTGGTAAACCAGCGACCTCAGCGAACCGCCGTCCACGTCTCGCAATTCAACGTCTGAAGCCACCAGGTCGGCGATTGTGGGCAGGATATCGACGCCCGATACAGCGGTGCGGGTGAAGCTGCCGGCTTCGATGCCCGGACCGGCAATACCGAAGGGCACGCGGATGCCGCCTTCGTAGATGGCGTGTTTGCCTTCGCTCAGGGGTTCGTTGCGGCGAGTGCGGCTCTGGCCATCGGACAGGTTGAGGGTTGGCCGGCCGCCGTTGTCAGCCATGTAGATGACATAGGTATGATCTTCGATGCCGAGTTCCATAATCTTGTCGAACAACTGGCCAAAACCGTCATCCATGTCTTTCAGCATGGCGGCGAAGGAGGGGATGTAGTGTTTCTCACCCACTGGCCAATCGCTTACTTCGTCATAACTTTCCTGGCGATAGAAGACCGACAGGTGCAGGGCGTAATGGGACAGTTGCAGGTAGAAGGGCCGGCCCTCTTTTACCTGTTCTTCCATAAACGCCGAGCCGCGGCGGGTCAGGTCAAAGATGTTCTTGGGGTCTTCTTTTGGCCGGGCGGTGAACTTGTCCAGTTTGCCATCGACCTGGGCGCCTACGTTACCTTCGCCATTTCCGGTTGGGCCGTCACTTTCATCGTAGCCCAGCATGGAAGGATCCGGATCGTCGTAACGAAGGTCCCATTTGCCAAAGTGCGCCGTGCGGTATTCGGAGTCGGCGGCTTTGAGCACCCTGGGGATGGATGCCAGTGAGTTGTAAGCCGAGGACCATTCTTCCACGGGCCTGCCGTTGAATGCGTGTTTCAGCGGTGACTGGGAAACCTGGATGGAACGACGGGTGGGCATGCAATAAGTGCCCGGTGAATAGCCGCGGCCAAAGCGCATTCCACTGGCAAAAAAACGGTCGATATTGGGTGTTTTGAAGTAATCGCTTCTTGTGCTCGGATCGTCCGGGTCCATCTGCGTCGAAGTCTGCACCCAGCCTTGGTCATCGGAAAGCAGCAGGATGAAATTGGGCCGTTTGAGGATGATTTCCCCCAGGTCTGCCTGGTCATCCCCGAGACTGACGAACGTGGGTGCGTAACCGGCGCAGTCGATCCGCAGCCTGTTGACGGAACCCTCGCCATCCGTGTCAATCTCGAAACGGCCTGTTGCTGTGCTCGTGCCGCCATGGCTGCCGAGCAGGACGCCACAGCCTTCAAGCGCCTGGCCATTGGCGTTCAGTACCGTTCCCGATACGGCGGCGAAACAGGGTGTGGCCAGAAGAAGGGAGAGGGCGGCCGCCGCCAGGTGGCTATTCCCCAGGGGCCAGTATATTGATCGCATTAACGTTGCTCCATGGAGGTCGTTGCCGGTTCACTTTCAGAAGCCTATACTAAGTTAAACTGCCACCGGTGGCAATCTCGAATTGGAAGGCTGCTCATGAATTTCAATACTTGGAACCAGAATGATCAGAATAATTAGCCCTTTACCGTATCGCATCGCATTGCATGGGTTCCTGGTGGTGCTCGTGGCGCTTCCTTTGGCGAGTGCAGCAAGCGCCTCAGGTTCTGAAGTTGCATCACAGGCCCGCTACCTGGAAGCGTTGATGCCGCTCGTCGACCAGCTGCTCAGCACGCAGGTCATGGACCCGGAAGACCCGGATTTTGGCGCGCTGGTCAGCCCGAGCACCAACCCGGATCCGAACCCCAGGCACTCGCGGGCCGCCGAGGCGGTCTATCCGCTTGCCGTTGCGTACAAATACAGCCGTGATCCGAAATACCGGCTGGCCGCGGTTGCCCTGGGCAACTGGCTGGTCGGACTACAGCAGGATAACGGCGCCTGGGGCGAAGACTGGCCCGGTCACGACGGCTGGAACGGCACCACGGCGGACCAGCTGATCTCGCTGGCCGGGGCCCTGGAACTGCTCAGGGCGGAACTCGCGGCCGACGAGCAACAGGCGTGGGACAATGCCATATCCATGGCGGCGGATTTTTCCATGGAGCGGTTTCCGGGGACCAGCAACATCAACTACACGCCGACGGCCGCCGTCGGACTGGTGCTCGCCCACCGCGCGGTGGATTCCCCGAAGGACGAGTGGCTGAACAAGGCTGAGCGCCTGATCGCCCATGTTTCCGCCCGGGTCAACGAGGACAACTTCATCGTCGGGGAGGGCAAGGGCGTCGACCTGGGCTACAACATCGCCCAGAGCATCGGTTTCATCGCTTGGTACGGCATCCTCCAGGATGATCCGGAAGCGGTTGATCTGGCGGCATCGCTTTTAAAGACCCACCTGTATTTCATGTACCCGAATGGCGCCATCGACAATTCCTGGGGCACCCGCAGTTTCAAATGGACACTCGAGAGCGGCAGCAAGACGGCGCCCGGCGTGCATTTTACTTTCGGCCTCCTGGCCGACCGTGATCCCGCCATTTCACGCGGCGCGGTGCTGGCGCTCGACTGGCTTGAAAACCACGCGCTGGATGCAGAAAACCGCGTTGTTTACGGGCCACACGCCTACCTGCATGCAAACAGCAACCCGCCCAGCAACTACCTGACCTTTGCGCGCGCCCAGAGTATCGCCACTGCCGTCGAATATGGGCCGAAACCCGTTCAGACGGGACCGATTCCCGCCGAGAAATACAACTGGGTCCGGTTCTTTCCCACCACGGAAACCGCCGTGCTGCGCACGGAACGGGTGATGGCCACGCTTTCGTCTTATGCCAACAACCTGCGCTATCCGCTGGAAACCGCGGTCAGGGGCGGCAGCACAACCGTTGTCTGGTTCGATGGTTACGGCCCGGATGGTTTTTTGCAGCTTTCCTCGCAGACGGAGTACCGCCGGATCGAAACTCGCCATATGCCCAGGGGCATCGATCCGCTGCCGCTTACGCCACGGATCGAAACGGCTGACGGGCCTTACCGTACGAACCTGTTCGATCCCGGCGCCGTCCTGGCGGTGGCGGAGTCGGCCCAGACCATCGAGGTGGTCTCTTCGGGCGTCCTGCGTGGCAAAGACGGCGACGCCGGCTCCCCGTTCAAGTGGACCCACAGCTTCTACAAGGACCGTTACAGCAGAACCGTTGAAGTCGATTCGGCCGACGGGGTCCAGTTGGTCGAACCCTTCGTTGATAATCCGGGCAACCGCTACACCCTGGAGGGTGATGATACATTTGTCATCACAACGGTGAATGGGGCCCAGTGGCAGCTGAAGATCGAATCGAGCAGCGTGCCATACAGCCTGTCCCACGGCAGTCAGCGCGACCGTTACTTCCACCCGTTTCCCGGTTTCAACGCCTACCCGCTGCTCATCCGCCTCGACGGATCGGGGCCGGCAACCATCCGCTACATGGTAAGCGCGCGTTAAACCAGGGCCAAAACAATCCGATCATAAAAAAAGGTACCGGATACATTTTTCCAGGTTAAATGTATCCGGCCCCCATACTGGAACCGCATAATGGCGCCGTTTAGAAAAAGGGGCCGGATACCATTATCAGACTTAAATGTATCCGGCCCCTTTTTTGGGCTCCTTTTTTTTATGGGGCATACTGTTCCGGGTAAGACCCGGATTGGGAGGCTCTGATATGTCATCTTGTTCACGTTTCGTGCTTTTTGCCTGGGCCCTTCTGATGCTGCCGGTGGCGGGGCCGGCAGGTGCTGATGAGTCGCAGGAATCCGGCGCTGAGCCTGCCGTTGTCCAGGAGGGTCGGCATGGTGAGATCCTGACGATCACTGAGGTTAACTGGAGCAGCTACCCCAAGATCCAGCTGGAAAGGGCTACGGTCGAGTTTCAAAAAAACTGGGTGCGGGATCAAAAGTCGCGCAATGGCTATACGATCAGGGAGTCCGACCTCGAGCGGATCCGATCCGACATGGCGGATCTTCTTGACGAGGTGCTTGGCCAGGAATTGACGAAGGAATGCGCTTACTCCCTGGTCGATCAAGGCGGCCCGGGCGTGATGCGCTTCATACCGCGTATTGTAAACCTGAATATTTACGCGCCGGACAGGGTCAGGAACTATATTGGCTATACCCTGAGCGATTCGCAGGGCAGCATGACGCTGGAACTGGAAATTCACGATTCAGAAAGTGGTGCGCTGCTGGCCACGTCCCGCCACCACCAGGTCGATCCCTACAAAGGCTATATGGAATGGACAACCAGCGGGACCAACCGCAGGTCTGCCCGCCTGATGCTGAAACGCTGGGCCTCCGGTCTGTGTGAGCGGCTCGAAGAAGCACGGGTGGAGTCAGATCATAGCGAGGATCTCACCGTTGCTCCTCCAGCATTTCCTCCGGGTGCCCGTGAGAGCGGAACATCAGGATCGCCAGCAGCAGCAGGAAAACCAGCAGACCCTTGAGCGCATAGTTCTGCTCCCAACTGGTCACGCCGGCGACCGCGCCGTAGAAGAATGACCCGGCCGTTGCACCCAGGTTGGATACCGACATGTAAATGGCGAACTGGGTGGCGGACTCGGCGTGTGAGCAGATGCTCATGGCCAACGCCAGTGCACACACCATGATGACCGGCAGCAGCAGGATCCACAGCGACATCATCACCAGCACATAGGTGTCGTTGCTCCACATTTCCTGGGTCCCTGCCAGGGTAAAGGCATGGATGCCGGTCAGGAAAATCGTCAGGCCCATGATGCTCTTGGCGCCAAACCGGTCGATAAACGGGCCCAGCGCCAGCGCGATGACGGCGCCGGCTATGCCCATCACCGCATTCAGATCGGACCACTGCGGCGTGGTGAAGCCAAAGACCTGTGTCGCGGCAATCGGCATCAGGGCGCGTCCGTATCCACCCACGATGCCATCGAAAAACATGATCAACATGATGATGATGCTGGCACGCGACCACAGCACGTGGTTAAGGTCGGAAAATACCTGCCGGAACGAGGGCGGTGGTTCATTCTTGGGCGAGGCTTCGCCGTCTGACCAGGGAAACAGGCGTTCGCTGTGCCGTTCACGAACCATGAACAGGTAGAAGAAAATCGCCGCTGCACCCAGGCTGCACACGATGGCCGTCGCCGGCATGCCGTAAACCACCAGCATGGTGCCGGTCAGCGCCGAAGTCAGCGCCCAGCCGATGGTTTTGCCAAAACTCATAAAGGCATTCAGGCGCCCCTCTTCCTCGAGCGGTACGAGGTCGATCGACATGCCGTCTACGGCCACGTCCTGGGTCGCCGTGAAGGCATTGATGACAAAGCCGATGGCAGTCAACAGCCCGATTTGCCCGACCGGGTCATCAATCAGGGCCAGCGCCAGCAGGCTGATCACCATGCCCAGTTGCGCCGCGATCACCCATGGCCGTTTCTTGCCCATCGGCAGGTATTCGAAGTGGTCCATGAGCGGCCCGACCAGCAGCTTGAAGGCCCAGGGCAGCATGATCACGCCCAGGAAAGCCGCGATTTGCGAGGCCGAGACGCCCTCAACGGCGAGCCACGCCGGCAACGCGATATGCAGCAGGCCCATGGGGATGCCTTGCGCAAAATAGGCAAGTCCGCCGGTTGAATAGCGGACTTTTGCACTGGAAGACAGAAACCAACCGGGGTTTTTCATTATTGTTCTCCGAGGTTTATCGATTGCCAGTACTTATTAAAGTACACATTTCCGGTTTACGCAGGAATTACAGGTTATTGGAATGCCTCTGTATTTCTGGAGCACTTGCGTATAGTTTGTACATGCAAGTGAGCAAAAGGAGCCCCACATCGATGTTTCGTTCTACCATCACGAAATCCCGCCTGGGTTTGAGTTTCGGTCCGTTTTCAGTTTTCATTGCCCTGTTTCTGGCCGTCTCGGCCCATGTTATGGCGCAGGAATCCGGAGATACGGTAAAGCCCGAAAAACTTTTCGAGTCCGGTGAAACACTGGAGCTGCAACTGACCGGTCCGTGGCAGGAAGTGGTGCGTGACAGGGATTTCCAGGGCGCCTACCCGGCAAGAATGGAGTACGAAGATGAACTGGATAACCTTGTAACAATTGACCTCTCGGCAGGGCGCCGGGGGGTAACCAGGCAGCGGGTTTGCCGGATTCCACCCCTGAGGTTGCGGTTCGAAAAAGGGGCGGCCAAGGGAACAGTATTCCGTGGCCAGGAATCCCTCAAAATGGTGACGCACTGTCAAAAGTCTTCAAAGTACGAGCAGTACTACATCCTGGAAATGCTGGCTTACCAGATGTACAACCTGTTGACGGATTACAGCTTCAGGGTGCGGCCGCTTTCGGTGACTTACTTCCAGGCGGAGAAAGATGATACGGCGGATTCAGGCTATTCACTTTCCAAAAAAGAAGAGTCGGCAGGACCGGTATTCGCCTTCCTGATCGAAGACGACAAGGATGTCGCGAATCGGCATGACCTGGACAAGCTCAATGTTCCAAGAATCAAACCACAACAACTGGACTCCTACGAAGCCGCCCTGCTGGCCCTGTTCCAATACATGATTTCCAACGTCGACTGGGCAGCGTTGAGCGGCCCGGACCCCTCGGGGTGCTGCCACAACGTGAAGTTGATCGGGCCGGAGCCGACGAAGCCGGAAGACACCCTGTATGCCATACCCTACGATTTCGATTCTTCGGGCCTGGTCAACAGTGAATACGCCTCACCGCCGCAGAACCTGCCGGTCAGGAGTGTGACGCAACGACTCTACCGGGGATATTGCGCGCATAACCCATCGCTTGAAGGTGCCCGGCAAAAAATGCTGGCCACCGAGCAGGAAATTTACGCCCTGGTCAATGCGGAAAGCCGGCTCGAGCCGGGAAGACAGAAAAAAGCAGTGAAGTACCTTGAGGGATTTTTCAAGATCATCAAGGATGACAAGGCATTTCAGAAGCGGATCGTCGAAAAATGCCGCGGCTAGTTTGAGCCAGAAAAAGGACTATTTAATGCCCGTCAACCGTTCTTTGCCCGATGGATACCATGACGTAGCCTTGGTCTTTCATTCTTACATTGCGGCCTCGTTGCCTGCCGAGATAGGGGCCGGTCTTGAGCACCACGACCAGGTCACAGCCCCTTTCCACCCCCAGCCTTCGCAATCTGTGCATGGCGGCATCCGGATCTTTACCGGGTCTCGATTTCAGGATAAGTTCCTGGATAATCGGCTTGGCCAGGCGGTATTCCCCGGCCTGGTCGAGCACGTACTGCTGGGCCAATTCAGGCTGACTGCTTAAATGCTGAACGTCCAGGACCAGCACATCCCGTGCGCTGAGTTGTGCCCCGCAGATAGCGGGACGGCCTTCCGAGATAGGAAACGCGTTTCCTGCCGAAAACACGGCGCACAAACCCATGCCGGCAAGTAACAGGCAAATGCCATGAGGTCTCCCGATCATGGCGAAATCATAGACCATCTTTGTGAAGAAATCGTGGAGTTCAATAAAGGGGCCGGATACATTTTTCGCCACTAAATGTATCCGGTACCTTTTTTATTACTCCATTTTCCGATCGAGGTGTTTTTGCTGGATCGCCTGTCAGCGCAACGTTTCAGCGGGTTTGGATGGAGCAATTCGTGCCGGGTCAATAAAGGGGCCGGATACATTTTTCGCCGTTTAATGTATCCGGCCCCTTTTTTTGGTCCCTGTTTTTCTATTGATGTCGGGTGTGTTTCTGTTGTGATTCCAGGAATGCCTGCTTCATCTTGAAACGCGGGTTGTTCACGGCGGTGCTCTTCTTGGGGCAGTTGACGCCTTCGCCGCCGTAGGCTCCGATATTCTTGCTCAGAACCGGGTTACCCCAGAAATCCAGGCCGCCGTCGTCACCGGCCGCGGTTCCGGCGCCGATTGAAGGAGAGCCGTTGCACAGTTGGTATCCGTCCAGTAAATGCCGCTCGGTTTTCATGTCCAGGTCGTAGGGCTCGGCGCCCGGGTCGACAAACAGCGGGTCCGAAGCGAGCGCGTTCCGCTCTGATGCAGGGGGTGAAATGTTGTAGTAGACGTTGGTGTCCCAGACCATGTCGACACCATTCTCGGCGTTGAGGCCCATGGTTCCAGTATCCTCGGCGAAGAATATGTTGCTGCTGAACGTCGTTGCCATCGGTGTGCGGTGCAGCAGCGGACCGATGATCTCGGGTGTGCTGCCTTTGCCGTAGTAATGGGTGTTGTTATAGATCTGAACGTTTGACAGGTCCGTGGCGCTCTCGAAGCCGTAGTGATAGCCGCCGTACAGATCGTTCACGCTCAGGTTGTAACGGACGATGGCGTTGGTGACGGGCCGTTTCATGATGCTCAGGAACCAGTGGTTGCCGTGGCTGTAGTTGTACTGCACCAGCGTGTCCCGGGAGTTGTAGTCGATGTCGAAGCCGCCGCGGTCGATATCATCCGGTTTGCCGGTATTGCCGTAGGCCTCGTTGTACTGGAATACGAGACCCAGTGTGCGGAAATTGAAGATACTGTTGCCGTGGCTGTGGCGGCCGCAGTTTGCAGCGGTGTTGTACTCGTAAACCGCGTAGTCGCTGTCGCGGGCGATGATGCAGTTGCGGCCCGAACTGTCGACGCGGTTACCAGCGACGTACAGGTTCGTGATGGCGTTGGGCCGATGATCTCCGGCGAAGTCATGCGCGTTGACGAGGTCGTCCACGTCTGTACCGATGCCCACGCCACCGACCCGCTCGACCAGGTTGCCGACGATACGCACGTCGTTATACGTCGCCGTGCTGTCGGTGGTCGGCGAGTAGCCGTGCAGGTGAATACCGCCGCGCCATTTGCCTTCGACCCCGCCGTTGACGTGGTGCACGTAGTTGTTCTCGATGTAAATGTGTTCGTGGTATTTCCCGGTATCTTCGGCCAGGACATAGATGCCCATTAACGGCTCGTCGTCCTGGTCGCCGCCGTTGTTGTTGGTCACTTCCAGCTCGCTCAACTCCACGTACTCGGCGTTGAACAGCAGCACCGCGGCTGATACCGTTTCACCCGCCCGGGTCGGATGCGGGTGAATGACACCCCCGTTGTGTATGACAGGCTTCGGCCCTTCGCCAAAAGCGCTGATCGTGATGACCTGGCCCGGCGCCCCCACGGCCCGGGGCGCGAACATGCCGTTGAACTCTTTTCCACGCTCGAACAGCAGCTGGTCGCCGGGCGCAAGTGTCGCCTCGCGGTAGCGGTCGAAGTCCTCCTGCGTGGAGATGAAATAGTCTGCCCCGAATACGACTGGGCTGATACAGAACAGCAATGACGCCAGGTAGCGGTACCGTTGCGGTGACATCCAGTGTTTACTCCTTTTCCTGTTTTCCGCTGAATCGGATCTGCAGCGGGTTGTTGTATTCAAGGGCCGTCTTCCTGATGTAGTCCGTGAAGTCTTTCGGGTTGTTGTAAACGGCGCCTTCGCTCCAGGCCGATGACAGGAGGAATTCAAAGCTGTTGTCCCGGGGCGCGGTGATGGCGAAGGTATGGTTGCCGCTGTGGTCTTTTACAAAGCGGTATTCCGGCTGGTACTCGTCTTTTACAATCAGCGCACTGCCGATGAACTCAACCTGCTGCGCTTCGCGGTCGTCGATATTCTCGGGGTCCCGGATTTCTTCAGGGCCGCTGGAAATGATGATGCCGCCCTCCTGCAGGAAATGGTTCTCTTCCGGTTTCCTGCGCAGTCCGACACCCGGCTTCACGCCGGGTTGGGCTGGTTCGAAACGGGTAAAAGTCACTTTCGACGCGGTGTAACTCTGCTTTGCAAATACGCTGTAAAACTGTTCGTATTCGTACAATCCATTGCCGCTGTCCCAGTTCATGCCCTTGATCTTTATCATGGACCGAAGCGGTCCGTTGACGACCACTTCGTAAGCGTAGCGCGTATCGCTGTGCTGGCCGGCATTCCAGTTGGATTTCAGCCCGGCTTTCGCCTTGGCTGGCGTGTAACGGGGCAGGGAAGGCACGGCGGGATTCTGCACGTCTTCGAACAGGCAGATCGCACCACCGCCAAAGGAAGAAGCCACCCGCTGGATATCCGAGCCGAAGTCATGGTCGATGGCCGAGACGCCGTAGCCGTCCAGGTTTTCCATGTACAGGCGGTTCGACATCAGCATGGGCTTGCGCTTGGCATACACGTCGACGGCGTTGGCGAACCAAATTTTCCAGCCGACGTTTTCGCTCTCCCAGAACGGCACGACGTGGCGCGCGTAACTGCCGATATTGGCGTGCGTGAAATGGGGATTCCAGCCCCGGATGTTTTCGCCCAGGTAGACGTAGATGGTTTTATCGGTATTCGCCGCGATATCTGTCTGGAAGAACAACTCGTCCCAGACGCCATCCTTGTCGAGGTCATCCAACTGGTGGAAGACGGCGTGCCCGTTGCTCTCGGCACGAAGCTGGTGGCCGCCCTGCATGCGTAACAGCTCTTGCGAAGGCCCCTGGTAAGGCGGCAAGGCCGGGTCAACAACCGTTATCCGCATTTCGTGCAGATCAGGGTAAGGGAAGTCCTCGCGCCGGATCACCACCGGGGCGTTCTCCCGGTCAAGCCCCAGGGTATTGCTGACGGTGAATTCCAGTCGCTCAACGGGTTTGAAATTTCCCTGCTGGTACCAGGGACCCTCCGCCGCGGCCAACTGGCAGGACGCGAAGGCGAGAATCAGGGCGCAGAGGACGCGCATGGTCCCTCCGTATTGTCTGTATCGATGACGTTCATCGTGGTGTAAACGTGTAATAGTCAGCAGGCAGGAAGGCTTTGAGCTTGTCCATTAGTTCGCGGTGCCGGGCCGCTGCATCCGTATCGGCGGCCAGGTTGTTCCACTCGTTCGGGTCGTCCGCGTGGTTATATAGCTCCTCGCTTCCATCGCCATACAGGCTGTAGCGCCACGGGCCGTATTGCACTGCTTGCCCACGGCGGTCCCAGTTGTCCCGGTTGCGCCGCCACTGCGTGATGACCGGGTTGTCCCAGTCCATGGAAGCATCGTCCAGCAGCGGTTTCAGGCTGTGACCCGCATTGACCGGGTTTTCCGGCAGGCCGGCCAGGTCGAGCAGGGTGGGGTAGATGTCGATCAGGCCCACGGCCTGGTTGCGTGTTTCGCCTTTCGGAACGCCCGGCCCGGCCAGGACCAGCGGCACCTTGCCGGAGCGTTCCCACAGGCTATGTTTCTGGAAAGTATTTTTTTCGCCCAGGTGATAACCGTGGTCTGACCAAAGCACCACGATGGTGTTGGCGGCATAGGGGCTCTTGGCGAGCGCATCCAGCACCTGCCCGACGTAGTGGTCCACGAAATGGACGCTGGCCAGGTAGGCATGCACGATGTTGTTCCACTGGCCGGCCTCGATCGCCCATTCGGTCCTGGGGTAGCCCTGTGCGATGTTGGTGGCCACCGCGTAATCGGGCACATCTTCGAGGTCATCCGGCTTGTACGGTGGCAAGGTCAGTTCGCCGGCATCACCCATCGCATCGAACCAGCGTTGCGGCACATACCAGGGTACGTGCGGACGCAGGAAGCCGACCATCAGCATGAAAGGCCGGTCGTGTTCTTCCCGCAGGCGCTCGACCGCCCACCCGGCGGCCATCGGGTCAGACATCTCTTCCTCGGGATAGGGGTATACACCCCAGTCCGTCATCGTCCTGTCGGTATCCCAGTTGAGCCGTTCGCCGTCTTCCAGGCGGTCCCAATCGCCGCGCCCGCCCGATTCGTCGACGCTGCCTTGCGGAATATGACGGTGTAACAGTTTTCCAACCGCCATGGTCTTGTAGCCGTTCTGTGCGAAATAGCTGTGCAATAGGGGCGTACCGAGTTCCTGCGCCGCCTCGGTGACCTCCGGATCCCTGGGTTGGCTCGTGAATCCCAGGGTTCCCGGCAACAGGCCGGCAAACAGGCTGGCGCGCGACGGGCCGCAGACCGGGTACTGGGTGAAGGCGTTGGTAAACGCGGTACCACGCTCTGCCAGCGCGTCGATGTTCGGTGTAATTGTTGAAGGGTTTACGCCCGTGTAACCGACCCAGTCGTTCAGGTCGTCCACGGCGATGAACAATATGTTCGGTTTATTGCCGGGGGCAGACTCCGGCCCTTGCGGCGCCGTATCGGCATAACCGTAGCCACACAGCAACAAGCAGCCCGCGACAAGCAGGCCAAGCGAAGATCTCATAAGGTTTCGAATACTCGTGAACATGTTCCTATTTCCTTTGGATACTTATTGATTGCACTCAACCCCGTGCCCGCCGTAGGCGCCGATGTTGACATTTGTGATGTCATCGCCCCAAAAATCTGCCTGCGCCTCGTTGTCGCCTTCCTTGCCGCGGTCGAGGGCCGGCGAACCCTTGCAAAGCCGGTAACCCTGAAGCCGGTCCGGGTCGCTCATGTCGATTTCCGTGCCGCCGGTGCCGGGTGCAACAAACAGGGGATCCCCGCTCAGTTGGATGTATTCCGGGTCGTCAAGGCCGACAACGATGTTGTTTTCGAAAACCATGCCACGTTCCGCGGTAGGCAGGGAGCCCCAGTTCGCGCCTTCGCCGGCAAATACAAAAATGTTGTCGATCAGCGTAGTGTCGATGGCTTCACGCTCGCCGGTGAAATTCATAAAGAAATTCATGCCCGGGTGGTCTGAGTAGAACGTATTGTTGCTGATCACCAGGTCGGTGATGGCGTGCGCGTCGCCAAAGCCGTAGTGGATAAATCCGTAGCGGTCGTTGACGCTGATGTTGTGGTGAATCTGCGTGCCGTTCAGGTACTTGCGCATGATGGCAAATGCAAAATTATTATCGTGCGAATAGTTGTAGCGGAATACGGTGTCGCGGCTGGCGTAATCGGCGTCGAAACCGCCGTGGTCGATGTCTTCGACGGGGCCGTGGTTGCCAAAAGCTTCGTTATATTGCACCACTGCTGAATCTGTGGCGTAGGTATAAAGGGTGTTGCCTGTCGTTTCGGTCGCAATGGCGGGGCCCATCACGTTGTATTCGAGCAACGGCGCGTCTGAGCTGGCCACGATAATCGCATTCCGAGTGATGTGGCTGATGCGGTTGCCGCGCACAACGACATTCAGGTGGGGGTGCCGGCCGAACAGCTTTTTCAGGCCACGCGGATCTTCGGGGCCGGACTCCCAGGTTGATTTCACGCGGATACCAACGCCGGATATGTGACGGATTTCGTTGTTCCCAATCAATATGCCGTCAAACCGGGTCGGTACCTGGCCGCCGGTCACACGGAAAACGATTCCGCCGTTATCGAAGTTCTTGAACTCGCCGGTGACGTCGTGAATAAAGCAGTTTCGCACGGTGAAGTTGTGGTGTGCACCGCTGTCTTCGGCGCTTACGTAGATACCGAAACGTTTCGAACGTACATCCGACCGGTTGATCAACTCCAGGTTTTCGATGGTCCAGCCGCCTGAGTCGCGGATATCAATAGCGCCCATGCCTTCCACATTGGCCTTGATAACAGGGCGGGGCGCCGATGCAGAGCCAAAGTCAGCCACGGTAATCGACTCATCCGGCCTTACTTCACTGCGCTTCAGGGACAAGGCGCCTTCGAAGCTGCGGCCCCTCTCGAACAGTATCCTGTCGCCACCGTTAAAAACGATTGGGTGCAGGGTCTCGAAAGCGGCCTGGGTAGATATTCGGTACGTTTTAGGTGCCGGTTCCAGCTTGGCGCCTTCGGTGTTGTGCGGCCTGGAACATGCCTCAATGAACAGGGTTGCCAGGGCGATCAATAAGGCCCAGCCGAGTCTTTTGCCAAAGGTTTGTTTTTTCGTTTTTATATGAGTTGCGCTATTCATTTGGCTGTCCGCCGTCTGTTTGCAAGTTTCGTCTGGACATTTCCCCTGGATCGAATTATCTTAGTCTGTGGTGCCACCGGTGGCAATAGCAAGCAGCAAATAACAGGTGAATTTGAATGAAATATGCATTCTGGATTGGTTTTCTGGCCTTGTGCCTGGCCGGTGGTTCCGTCGGTGCATCACAGGAACACAGCGACGCTGTTTCTTATCAAACGGCATTCACTAACATTGAGGCCCGTGACTCGATCGACCTGTCGGGTCCGTGGCACTACATTGTCGATCCGCAAAAGATCGGTATTTTGCGTGGCGACCGCCGGCGCACGGCGGTGTTCGAGGACGTGTCCGAACCGGACAGCCCGGTGGACTTTCTCGAATACAACTTCGACGCTGCGCCGGTCATGGAGATTCCAGGCGACTGGAACGGCCGGGATTCCACGTTGACCTGGTTTGATGGCCTGGTGTGGTTCCGGAAAGTTCTTGAACTTGATGCGCCACCTTCTGGACGCACATTCCTGCACATCGGCGCTGCCAATTACAAGGCGCTGGTTCACGTCAACGGCGAGAAGGTAGGCGAACATGAAGGTGGTTTCACGCCATTTGCGTTCGATGTTACATCGCAACTGAAAAGGGGGCGCAACTCGATTGTTATCGGTGTGGATGCAACACACGAAGATGATTCCATACCCACACCCATCACGGATTGGAAAACCTACGGTGGCCTGACGCGGCCCGTGCATCTCGTCACTGTTCCCGACACCTGGGTGCATGACTACTTCGTACGTCTGGAAGCCGGTGATCGTCTGCAAGCTATGATCCGCCTGGGTGGGGGTGACGTTGCCGGACGTAAGGTCAGCCTGGAAATTCCGGAACTCGATCTGGCCTTGCAGGGTTCTGGAGATAAATCCGGCGTGGCCTCCTTCGATGTAGACATTCCGAAGGGGCTGGAGCGGTGGAGCCCCGTCTCACCGAAGCTTTACGACGTCACGGTGAGTATCGACGGCGACGCGGTCACCGACCGGATCGGGTTCCGCACGGTCGGCGTTGACGGTAGTCAAATCCTCCTGAACGGTGAGCCCATTTTTCTACGCGGTATCTCGATCCACGAAGAAACCCTGGGCGAACCGCCGGGCAGGGCATTCGACGAGGACAGCGCCCGGGCCTTGCTGAACATCGCCAAAAACGACCTCAACGCCAACTTCGTCCGCCTGGCGCATTATCCCCATGCAGAGGTGATGACGCGCCTGGCTGACGAGATGGGCCTGCTGGTCTGGAGCGAGATCCCGGTGTACTGGGATGTCGCCTTTGACAACCCGCAGACCTTGGAAACCGCGCTGCGCATGCAGCAAGAGAATATCGTGCGTGACCGCAACCGGGCCTCGGTCATCTTCTGGAGCGTGGGCAATGAAACACCGCAGACCGAGGAACGGCTGGCATTTTTCGACGCCATGATCCGGGCGGCACGCGCCATGGATGATACCCGCTTGATGACCGCGGCCCTGCACAATGTGCGCAGCGAGGGCCAGGTCTACGTGGTTGACGATCCACTGGCCGAGCTGATCGACGTGGTGGCCGTCAATACCTACCAGGGCTGGTACGGTCGTGCGCCGCTGACCCGGGTGCCCGGTGCCGAGTGGCAGAACCCCAGTGGCAAACCCTTCCTGTTTTCCGAGTTCGGCGCTGGCGCCATGTACGGATTCCACGACCCGGAAATGGAAAAGTTCTCCGAAGAATTCCAGGAGGCCTATTACAAGGTAACCCTCGAAATGGTCGCCAAGGTACCCGGCCTGGCCGGGCTCTCGCCCTGGATACTGAAAGACTTCCAGTCGCCGCGGCGCATGCATCACGAGTACCAGGACTACTGGAACCGCAAGGGCCTGATTTCACCGGAAGGCGACAAGAAGAAAGCCTTCTTCGTACTTCGTGACTGGTACAGGGAGATTGCAAAGCAATGAAACGGCGCGGATTTCTGAAGTCATCGCTGATCGTCGGCGGCGCATCGGTTGCGCCGTTGGGCCTGGCAGCCGGGGCCGCCAGGGCAGGGGAGTGCAAAGAAGCGCTCAACGCTGTTCAAGGCCTGGAGGAACTGGGCCGGATCAAGCCAAAATCTTCGAGCCAGGTCAAGAATTCCTACTGGGGTATCCAGGCCGGCGCCTTCGATGACGATACGCTGGAGAAAGCCCGCGACATCGGCGTCAAGTGGTCCCGCATCAACATTCACTGGGACCGGGTGGAAAAAGAAAAGGACGTTTTCGACTGGGCGCCTTATGACACGTCCCTGGACGCGCTGTTGCGCTACGATATCGTTCCCTTCGTGTCGCTCACGGGCGGTAACGGCATGTATACCGGCACCGGCACCTACGACGACCCGAAGCTGGCGGCCATTTACGGCGACAGTCCCTTGCCGCCCCTGGACGACAAGGGAAAGGCGGGCTGGCTGAATTTTGTCACCACGGCCGTCAACCGCTACAAGGACCGGATCCGCCACTGGGAGGTCTGGAACGAGCCGAATCACCGTAACTACTGGGGCGCGCCACCGGACGGCGAGGTTTACGGCGAACTGGTGCGCTACACCGTTGACAGGATCCTGTCGCTGCACCCCGAGGCGAAAATCATCGCCGGCTCGATGGCCGGAATCAGCGCGGATTTTACCGACAAGTTCCTGTCGCGTTGCGACCCGCAAAAAATTGACGTCATCAGCTTCCACAACTACGGCAACCGCCCCGAGAACCGGGTGTACGCCATCGAGAAATTCAAGAAGGTGCTGGACAGCTACAGGCTGGATTTCGAAATCTGGCAGGGTGAATGCGGCATTGCCTCGACCAGTCGCACGACCGGATACCGCAGCACGGGGCCCTGGGGTCCCGCCATCCAGGCCAAGTGGCTGCTGCGGCAGAGTTTTGTCGACACCTGGTTCTGTCATGCCACGCTGAGCAATTATTTCAAGCTGTTCGACGACGGCGAACTGGAACCCGAATCCACCGTGCGCGAGCCAAGCGGCCCGGACCAGTGGTTCGGCGCGCCGGAGCGCAACGGCAGCCGCATGCACGCCAACGGCGTCAACGCGAAGTGCCTGTTAAGCGTGCCAGACCGCAGGCCCAAGCTCGCCTATTACGCCTACCAGAACCTGTGTGCGGCGATGGATGACAGCTTCGCGAGGGCTGAACCGGCGTACCGCTTCCGGGTGGTCGACCCGGGCCAATTCCACGGTATCGGTGAATTTGAAGATGCATTTCCCTCCGTGCCGCTGTTGGCTGCGTACCAGTCAAAAGACGCGGCCTTCCTGGCTTACTGGCTGCCCTGGATACCGCAGGAATACGTCGCCGATTTTGCAATGGTTTCGCTGGAAGTCCGGGCAGAATTCAAGGAGCCAGTGCTGCTGGACCTGCTGAGCGGAAGCGTCTATGCAATCAACCCGTTTGAAAAATCTGAAGGCATGAGTCAATTTGCTGCCTTGCCTTTGGCGGATTTCCCGCTGGCCATCGCCGAACGCAGTACACTTGACCTCAAGTCTTCAATTTGAAAATCGAGGATAGAAAATGAATATCTTCAAGAGAACGGTTGGAATCACTTCTGCATTTCTTATGCTATTTGGCTTGGCTGCGTGCGGTCCCGGCGGCGAAGACGCGTCGCCTGTCAAGGTCACAAACGAGGCGGTTGCAGTTGAGAATGCTCCAGCCCCGGAACTTGAACAGAACATGGCCGCCGAGGCCGCTCCCATGGCCTTCGGCCGGTTCGTCCCGGAGCGTGAAGACGATTTCACCTGGGAAAACGACAAGGTGGCTTTCAGGGTCTACGGCCCCTCATCCGGCGGTAAGGGGCAGGTCAGTGGCGTTGACGCCTGGTTGAAGAAGGTCCCGTATCCCATCATCGATAAGTGGTACGCGGGTCACCAGGCCGGTGTGAGCTACCACGAGGACCATGGTGAGGGCTATGACCCCTACCACGTCGGTGACAGCCGGGGCGTCGGTGGTACGGCCATCTGGTTCGACGGGGTGCCCTGGCCCGCAGGTAAATTCCACAGCTACGAGATTTTGAAGAACAGGGGCGACGAGGTCAGGTTCACCCTGCAATATCAATGGAATACGCCGCTTGGAGTCGTTGCCGAGAGCAAGACCATTTCACTGGTGATGGGCGACCAGTTGTACCAGGTGAACTCGGTATTTACGCTGGACGGCCAGCCCGCTTCATTACCGGTCGCCATCGGCCTGACGACCCACGACGAAGCCGCCCAGGCAGTGGGCAATGCCGACATCGGCGGGATTTCCACCTGGGAGGTCATCGATGGCAATGGGCTGGGAACCGGTGTGTTGATGGCGCCTGGTCAAATCCAGGAAATTTTACATGTGCCCAGTGATGAAAAAGACGCCAGCCATGTCTGGATCATCACTTCCACCACGGAAGACGGCAGGCTTGGTTTCCATGCCGGGTTTGCCTGGGAGGCGGCGGGGGAAATCACCTCCTTTGATGAATGGAACAAATACCTGGGTTCCAGGGCCGGTCACTAGGCCCTGGGTCCATGAACGTATTGATGAATTGAGAAACCTTGCGGTAAGTAACTGCGATAAACAAGTTAGGAGATAAGGAATGAAGTTTTTACACACGGCGGACCGTGAACGCTACCGCCGCATGACGACCAGCGAATTACGTGAAGCCTACCTGATTGACAATATGTTCGTGCCGGGAGAAGTAACCCTGTGCTACACCGATGTAGAGCGCAGCGTCGTCGGATCGGCCGTACCTGCCGCCAAAGCACTGACCCTGCCGGTGCACAAGGAACTGGCTTCCGATTTCTTCGCCCAGCGCCGGGAAATCGGTGTGCTCAATATCGGTTCTCCGGGGACTATCGTGGTTGACGGCGAAACCTACGAACTGGACAACCGTGACAGCCTGTATATCGGTCGCGGCAGCAAGGAAGTGGAATTCACAAGTGCTTCGGCGGATGAACCCGCACGGTTCTACTTCGTGAGCTATCCGGCGCACAAGGAATACCCGACAAAACTGGTCAAACGCTCGGAAGCCAACCGCCTGGAGATGGGCTCTGTTGAAGACTGCAATGACCGAGTGATCAACCAGTCGCTGATCCCCGGAATCGTGGAGACCTGCCAACTCGTCATGGGCTTTACCGAACTTGCCCCCGGCAGTAACTGGAACACCATGCCGGTTCACACGCACCGCCGCCGGACTGAGGTTTACATGTACTTCGACCTGGCCGATGACCAGTGCGTATTCCACCTGATGGGTGAACCGGACGAAACCCGTTCGCTGGTGGTGAGGAACGGCCAGGCCGTCGCCTCGCCAAGCTGGTCCATTCACAGCGGCGCGGGCACCCGAAACTACACGTTCTGCTGGGCCATGGGCGGTGAAAACCAGGAATTTCCCGACATGGACCACGTGCTGACAGAAGACATCCGTTAAACATCAACAGACAAAGACAGACAGGTGAAAAAATGAAACATACCCGGCAAATGGGTTTCCGGCTCCTCGGTATCGCTCTGTGCATGACCGCCTTATGTGCATGTGCTGCCGAGGCGGAGCCGACCGAGGACGAGCTTTTTGCAAAACGCATGGACAATGCCTTCGACCCGGCCACCATCGACGTGATCGGTGACCGCGTGGCGGACTGGCAGGTGGCCCGGCTGGATGACCTGACGTACCACCGTAACTTCCGCGAAAACATCACCCATCGCCGCGGCTGGGTGCATGGCGCGATGTACGTGGGCATATACAACTGGGCCGCCCTGGAGGGCAACGAGCGCCACTACGATCCCCTGCTGAAGATCGCCGAGGAAGAAGACTGGAAGCTGGGCGACCGCCTGTTCCACGGCGACGACCACATCGTCGGCCAGATGTACCTGACCCTTTACAACCGGGAAGAAGAAAAAGACAAGGACAAGATCGACCACACCATCCGGCAGTTCAACACCATCCTCACGGTCGACCCTCAGAACTCGCTCGAGTTCGCCGGCGATGGTATTCGCGGCGTGGGGCGCGCCTGCCAGATCCGCTGGTGCTGGTGTGACGCCCTGTTCATGTCGCCGCAGACCTAGATCATGCTGACCAATGCCACAGGCGATGAGCAGTACACGGCGTTCGCCGACAAGGAGTTCTGGGCAACCACCGATTACCTGCTGGATCCCGAATACAGCCTCTACTACCGCGACAGCCGCTACTTCACGCAACAGGACGATGAAGGCAACAAGGTCTTCTGGGCGCGCGGCAATGGCTGGGTCTACGCCGGCGTGGCGAACATCCTGAGGATTTTGCCCGAGGACCACCCGTCCTATGCGAAATACCTGCAACTGTACAAGGACATGTCGAAAACGATCGCCGGCCTGCAGCACGATAATGGTTTCTGGCGCGTTTCCCTGCTGGCAAAAGAGAAGTACGAAATGCCCGAAACCAGCGGCACCGGTTTTATGACCTACGGCCTGGCCTGGGGTGTGAACGAGGGGCACCTCGATGCCGAAACCTATGCGCCGGTGGTGCGCAAGGGCTGGAGCGCACTGGTCAGCGCGGTCCAGGACGATGGCAAGCTGGGCTGGGTTCAGCCCATTGGCGCCGCCCCGGACAGCGTTTTGGAGACTGACAGCCAGTTGTACGGCGTGGGCGCGTTCCTGCTGACCGCCACGCAAATGATGCGTTTCGACGACTGAGGAAATGCCCAGGGGACGAACCCATGCGGTTCGTCCTTCTTCTGAAACCCAAGGTTCTGGAGGCCCGACGTGTTTAGAAGAGAATTTATCAGGAACTCCGCCCTGGCCGGGTCGCTGGCCGCGCTGCCCCTGGCCGGCCCGGGCAAACTGCTGGCCGCGACCGACACTGCCCAATCCGGAATGGTCAGGCAGGAATTCAGCCGCTACCGGGAGACCAATACGCTGTGCCCGGTATACCGGGTCACGCCCGATGACGGCTACTACCTGCACACCTTTTACGATATCTGTCCCTGGAGTCCGTCCCAGCGCTACCTGGCCTGCACGCGCTTCCCCTTCCAGGACCGTGAACCGAACTACGGCGAGGAAGCCCAGGTCTGCCTGATCGATATGCAGGACGGCTCCCTGACCGACGTCTGGTCGACCCGCGCCTGGGGTTTCCAGCTCGGTTCCAACGTGCAATGGGGCGGTAGCGACCGCTACCTGTACTTCAACGACCTGGTCGATGGCGAGGCGGTCTGTGTGCGCCTGGACCTGGCAACCGGCAAGGGTGAGGCCCTGGCCGGGCCGATGTACCACGTCGCACCGGACGATTCGGCCGTCATCAGCTATCCGCTGGACCTGATCAACGCTTCGCAGTCCGGTTACGGCTACGCCGAAAGCCCGGACCGGGTCCGGACCCTGATCCCGGGCGCCGCCCAGGACGAGGGCATCTGGCGCACCGACCTGAAAACCGGGAAGAAAACACTGCTTGTGAGTATCGCCGAGGCTTACGAAGTGCTCCCGGACGCTGACAAGGATCGCTTCCGGGGCGGCACCTTCGTCTTCTTCCACTCCAAGTACAACCCGCAGGCAACAAAGATCCTGCAGGTCTTCCGTTGCATGATGCCCGATGCCGGCACCGAGTTCGGTATCGGTGGTACCGGTGTGTTCAAGCCTTCACTGATTACCTTCAACCCGGACGGGTCGGATGTGAAGCTGGCCCTGCCCAACGAGGTCTGGGGCAAGGGCGGGCATCACCCCAACTGGCACCCGGACGGCGAACATATCCTGATGAACCTGAAGATGGATTACGACCGCCTCAAGCTGTGCACTTTTCGCCCGGATGGCTCGGATTTCACCGTGCTCAGCGAAACCGTGCACGGCAGTGGACACCCCAGTTTCAACCGTGATGGGCGGCACATCATCACCGACACCTACCCGGAAGAGGACTACGCGGCGGCCAGCAAGGAAGTGCCCTTGCGCCTGATCGACATCGAGGAGCAGAGCGAACAGAACCTCTTTTTCGTATTCACGCTGGGCATGCCCAATGCCAATGTGCTGCGGATCGACCCTCACCCGGCCTGGAGCAGGGACTACAGCAAGATCTGTTTCAACGCGGCCCCGGAGGGCCGGCGCCAGGTCTTTGTCGCCGATGTCAGCGAGCTGGTCGGATAGATGATGCACCTGGCAAAACACAGCGCCAGGGGCCGGTGCCTGGCTGTACTGTATCTGTGTCTGTTTCCTCTCTGCGCGGGCCTGCTGCAGGCGGATGGCGGACGTATCCACCCCTGTGCCGACAGCGAAGACGTGTACCAGGCGCTGAAGCGTGTTCAGCCCGGCGATACCATCCTGCTCGAAGGTGGAAAACGGTACGAAATTGACCGGAGCCTTGTGCTCGAGGCCAGCGGAACGGAGGGCGCAAGCATCCGGTTCTC
>JAZBOH010000140.1:0-26692 GCA_036351055.1 Lysobacterales bacterium | reverse complement strand
CCTGCTGGACCGTGAACTCGAATTTCTGCCCGGCGACGAGGAACTGCTCCAGCGCCGCGAACGCGGCGAAGGTATGAGCCGGCCGGAACTGTCCGTGCTGCTTTCCTACAGCAAGATCACCTTGTTTCAGCAGTTGCTGAAGTCCGATGTGCCGGAGGACAGCTGGCTGTCGGCCGAGGCCGTCAATTATTTTCCGTCGAAGATCCGCGAGAACTTCGCGGCTTACGTTGCCCGCCATCGTCTGAAACGCGAAATCATCGCCACCCAGGTGACCAACAGCCTGGTCAACCGCATGGGCGCGTCCTTCGTGCTTCGCGTGCAGGAAGACACCGGTGCACAACCCGGTGAGATCGCGCGGGCCTACACGATCGCCCGTGAAGTATTCGCGGCACGGGAATTCTGGCGCCAGGTCGAGAGGCTGGATAGCCGCGTGCCCAGTGACCTGCAGATCGCCGCGCTGTTGCAGATGTGGGAACTGCTGCGCCAGGCCACGCGCTGGTTATTGAACCTGCCGTCACGCGACCTGGACATCGGCCGCATGGTCGAGCGGCTGACGCCCGGACTCCGTTCAATGAAGAACAGCATCCGCGGCAAGCTGGGTGAAGCCGAAGAAGCCGCGCTCAGGCAACGCATGGCGCCTTACCTGGAGGGTGGGTTCAGCCGCAAACTGGCCGAGCAGACCGCGATGCTGGAGACCCTGTTTCCCGCGCTTGACGTGGTCGAGACGGCGGCCCGCAGGCGCACCGCGGTCGATCGCGTCGCACGCGTTTCCTTTGGGCTGGTCGACGCGTTTGAACTCGAATGGCTGCGCCGGCAGATTGAGTCCCTCGAGGTCAGCGGGCATTGGCACGCGATGTCACGCGCAAACCTTCGGGATGAATTGATCGCTCACCAGAACCGCCTGGTCGAGCGGGTACTGGTCGAGCACGGCCGCAAAAAAGACCCGGTGGCTGCGTGGATACAGGAGCATGGCAATCAGGCGGCCGAAGTCAGTACAATGCTGGCACGGATGAAAAACCAGACGGACATGGATTTTGCGACGATCTCGGTCGCGGTCCGCTCCCTGGGGCAGCTTAGCAACGAGCACAATGATGAACAGTGAACCCAGAATTCATTTTGCGGCCAGCCAGGTCAATGGCGCGCAGCAAACGTTGGAAGACCTGCAAAAGCGCTACGGTGACCATGCCTTGGAAGAAGCCGATGTTATCGTGGCCCTGGGCGGCGACGGATTCATGCTGCGCACGCTGCACCGTCACCTGCCGGCAGATTTGCCGGTCTACGGCATGAAGCTGGGCGACGTGGGTTTCCTGATGAACCGCTTCCGTGAAGACGATCTGTACCAGCGCCTTCACGAGGCCAATGTCGTGGAATTGAACCCCCTGCGCATGACGGCGGCAACCGAGGGCGGCGGTGAATCGACGGCCCTGGCGATCAACGAGGTGGCGCTGTTGCGCCAGGTCAACCAGGCGGCCCATATCCGGGTCATGATCAACGGGTCCGTCAAAGTCGAGGAACTGGTTTGCGACGGTGTGCTGGTCGCCACCGCCGCCGGCAGTTCGGCCTACAACCTGTCGGTGCAGGGACCGATCCTGCCGCTTGGCACGGACGCCCTCGCTTTGACCCCGATTTCACCGTTCCGGCCGCGTCGCTGGCGCGGTGCAGTTTTGCCCTCCACGGCGCATATCCGCTTCGAGATCCTGGACTATTACAAGCGCCCGGTCAGTGCAACTGCCGATGCGCAGGAGATTCGCAACGTGCTCAGCGTGGACGTGCGCGAGGACAAGGACATCACGCTCAAGCTGATGTTCGACCCCGACCATTCGCTGGAGCAGCGGATTCTCGACGAGCAGTTTCTCTAGGGGGTAACAATGAACAGTATCCTGTTTGTCTGCATGGGCAACACCCTTAAAAAGGGCTGCAGAACCTATGAATAAAGGGGTTTTGAAAATCTAGTGACACCTTTATGTGACACTTTGTTCGAAGGGTGTCACATTGGTAGCAACAGGATGATCCTGTTCGGCAAACACAAAGATGCAACTTTCCAGATTGCTGTATTAACGCCACTTCAGCAGCAATCATCTACTTAACCAAGTGTTGGTAGTTAGCATGAAAATAAAGCCCGCTTACACCGCCGCCAGTGGCTTTTCTTTGCTCAGGGGCACCTGCACCCTCCTGTCGGCAGTCGCGGGCTGTAATCTCCCGAAACCCATACTCCACCAGTGCTATAGCGAGGCATAAACTTCAGTACCGATTTCCTTCAATAATACGTAATACCAGGTAATAGCCTTTAGACGCTATATTGGCACTTAATAAATGCCCGGAACGCTAAGCCACAGTTAGGTTTGAGCTAAATAGATTGGAAGTTCAGATTCGGCAGAAATTGCATGTTGTAAGTTGGGGAAACTACCCGCTGATTTCAGCCTTCCGTGGCCTTGGACGACCGAATGTATCCATAAGGTATCGGTAATGCCCATCCTTTAATGGCCGAGTATGCGGTAATCCATGAAATATGATGAACGATTGCCTGGCCATGGCTGCTTCCTCACCGGTACGGTAGCCACCTTCCCGGTACCGCTTACCGTTCACCTGGACCTGCCACACGAAATACCCTGGATGGTGCTCCCATACCCCCGGGTAGGCGGTTCTATTGGATTTCATGCGCCGGTCCCTGCGGTTCATGGACTTCCACCACTTTCCGGTTTTGTCGGGGAGCTTTACCTGTTCAATGTACATTCCACGCCTCGTGTTAGCTAAACGGCTTACCTGACATTAATGATACAGGGGGCTATGGAGGCGTGCGCAGCCAGGCGCAGGCCGTTTTCTTCCCAAAGTAGTACCCAAGCCAAGGGTGAGCCGTTAAACGGCCCAGGTCCGGCCGCTTGCCCGCTCTAATACCGTTATTTATGTTCTAGTCACCAGCAATACAGAATGAAGTCGAAGTATGTTCATACTTCGCTTTACAGACCAACAGCAGAACAAGAATTGGACTCAATGCTCTGGGGCCGTTTCGCTGCTACCGGCCAGAAGGAAAGATAAAGATTCAGTTTAGGGGCACTTAACTGATTCACCGCCTCCCTGCTCCGGCAAGCATTTCCTACGCGTGTCAAAACTGGGGTTTGGGCAATGAAGTGTCGTGCTCGCATTCACCGTCATTCCAACGGACAGGTGCCAGCCAGGTGCCCCCTTGCCACCAGCCCGTATGGCTGGCATACCATCGGCCATCCACGTCGCGAATGATCTCCGGCGCGTGGGCGGAGATTTCTCCGACCTTGGACGCCAAGCTCCACTTTCGCGGGTCATCGCTGCGGAACACATCAGTACAGCGATAACAGCCCGGTTGATATCCCTTTCTCATGCTAATGAACAGGTAGTAGAAGCGTCCGCGGCGCAATACAAACGGTGACTCCGTGGTGCCGCCTTCCTTCCCCTTTTCAGAATCTTTGAATGCTATTTTTCGTGGTCCCCAGTTGATCAGGTCCTTGCTCTCTCTAAAAGCAACGATGTGATTTCCGCCGGAGGCTTCACTGGTCGCGGTGTAGTACATCAACCAACGATCCGCGAGTCGCAGAACCATGGGGTCTCTGGCCTGGTAGCCGTCCCTGAACAGGGGATTGCTTTTGTGGCGTGTCCACCGATGCAGATCAGGGGATGTGGCAAGGTTGATCTGGTACGTTTCGGGACTTTCACCGCCGGCACAATAAAACAGGTAGTAGTGGAAATTGTGTTCAACGACGAATGGGGCCCAGAGTTGATGTTCCCCAACCGAGGAATCCGAGCTCAGGGCAAAATCGTGTCGCGTCCACGGCCCATGAAGGTCAGGGGCGGTGGCATGATCCAAGTGCCTTTCATCCAAAGGGTTGAAAGGGGTAAAGGTCCCGTTTCGTATTTTTTCCTGGCGCTTTTCCCTCAGAATTTGGAATTGTTTCCGTTCATCAGAACTCATTACGTGCCAATGATGGTCATCGAGCATTCGCGCGGCAACCGGATCATCCGGCTGCTTCATGGTTATGGAGAAGAGATGCCAGGTGCCCGTCCTGTCGCGAATAAATGACTGGTCATTCAACCACCAAATCTCACCGTGATGCACTGGACAGTACACGTGATTGAATCTACCCGTTTCAAATAAAGCTGGATCCTGGTCCGTCATCCCCACAATTCAGGCCCAAACACACGGACGACCCCCTTTTCGTACTGAAGGCCGTTGAGGTGGTCGTGCTGCAACAGAAGGGGGCCGTCGATGTCCACGAAATCACAGAGTTGTGCTATGACGAATGCCGGCGCCATCGCGAGCGAAGTACCGGTCATATTGCCGACCATGAGTTTGAGGCCTTGCGCCTTGGCGGCTTTTGCCAGCTTCAACGCCTCGGTAAGGCCGCCGGTCTTGTCCAGCTTGATGTTGATCATGCCGTAGCGTTTGGCGGCCGATTGCAGTTCCTCGCAGTGCAGGCAGGATTCGTCCGCAGCCAGTGTTATCGGGGAATCGAACCCTTCGAGTTGTTCATCGTGGCCACGCGGAAGGGGCTGTTCGATCATTCCCAGGTCGAGTTTGGCGAACCTGGGCAGCACATCCTGTAGTAAGTCGAAATCCCAGCCCTGGTTTGCATCAACGACCAAAACAGCGTCCGGCCTGGCCTCACGGATGGCGGCCAACTTCTCGTAGGGCCGATCCGCATCGAGCTTGATTTTCAGCACAGGCGCATCGGAGGCAGAGATGGCTTTGGCCGCCATCGCTTCAGGCGTCGATTCGAGGCCCAGTGTGAACACCGTGGTGACGGGCCGCGGTTGTATTCCCGTCAGTTGCCAGATTGTTTTTCCGGCCTTTTTGCACTCGAGGTCCCACATGGCACAGTCCAGGGCGTTCCGGGCGCCACCCGCGGGCATGATTTTCTGCAATTCCTCCCGGGTAATTCCGCTTTCGATTTCGCTGCGAACGTCGTTTACCTGCTCGTACAGGCGCTCGGCTGTCTCGTCCAGGTAGAACACGCCCTCGGCTTCGCCCCGGCCAATGTGCCCTTGGTCCATGAGTTGAACCATGACCAGCCGGGTGTGTACCCATTCGTAACCGGAAATCCGGAATGGTTGAGTCAGTTTCCATTCCTCTATGTGGACACTCATTTTCATTTTTTCAGCGCTCTGTTGTATTCCTGATGTGTTGCGTGATGGCGTGGCATCCGTCGATCAACGGATCGACGCAGGGCAGGCCGGTCTGGGCTGAGAGCTCCGCCAGGTATTCTTCACGGCGCAGTTTCATCAATGACGAGGTATTCACACTGATACCAACGCATCGGATGTCGGGATTGATGCGCCGGCCCAGGGAAAGATGCGTTTCGATACATTCGCGCAGCGCGGGGACTTTATAGTGCTCCCAGCCGACAACGTTCGACCGGGCCGGATCGTGGCACACCACGATGCCGTCTGGCTGCGAACCATGCAACAGCCCGAGACTGACGGCTGAATACCCAGGGTGGAATATCGACCCCTGGCCTTCAATCACGTCCCAATGATCCGGGTCGTTGGACGGGGAGAGCATTTCGGCAGCGCCCGATATGAAATCTGCGACCACGGCATCGATCGGTATTCCCTCGCCGGCGATCATGATGCCGGTTTGCCCCGTGGCGCGATACGTCGAGTTCATGCCGGCCTCTCGCATGGATCTGTCCAATTCCAGGGCAGTAAATTTTTTCCCAATGGCACAATCACCCGCCACGGTCAGAATTCGTCGTCCGCTTCGTCGGATCCCGGTACCGACGGGCAGGTCGGGGGGTGGAACACGTACATCGATAAGGCGCGCGCCCGATGCCCGCGCTGCTGCGGCCACCCGGGCATGGTCGCCCAGGCGGATGTGCAAGCCGTTGACGACATCGAGACCGCTGGCCGCGGCTTCCTCGATGACGGCCCACCAGCTGTCTGGAACCCTGCCACCGATGGGCGCGACGCCGATGATCAGACTGCCCACCCCGGCTTTCCGGGCTTCAGCTACCGTCAAGTCAGGAACTCCGAGGTCGATGGTACAACCCGGCAGCCGCAATTGTCCGATTACCAGATCCGGCCGCCACTGGACGATGCCTTGCCCGGTCTTGGCGTATGTCGCATCGGTTAATTCACCGATCAGGATCAGATAGGGTGGTCTCAGTTGAACACGCGTCAATTCACTCAAGCTATAACTCCGTCGGTTCGATTCGTGGTTTCAATGCTTCCGAAGCAATAACCATTTCATTTCAGTTGTGCAGGCGGGCTCATTTCATTCCTGCCCCGGCGTGAACAGCGCTTTTGCTTCTTCGACCGACAGGACAAACGCCGGCGGCCCCAGCGAGCCGAGGCAGCCGTACCCGCTCATGTCTCCGAGGGTCTCCAGGAAAGCGTTGGCCAGAAGGGTCTGGCAGGCCGTGTACCCGCTCAGGGTCGAGTGACCGAAGTCGGGTATTCGAACGAGAGAAACTTTGGTGAACACACGGGCCACCTGTTCGGCGTACAGGTCGGGCGTTGTGGGGTCGAAACGGCCACTCAGCAACAAGGTCGGCACGTTGGACGGGATGGGCTCGGGTGCGGAAGCATTTCCATAGTCCAGAGAACCGTCGGAACAGACCAACTCCAGGAAACCGGCCATGCTGTAGCCTCCGTATTCGCTCGGCGTACGTGGCAGAGGATTTCGCTGCGTCCACTGGTCACGGCAGACGGTAGCGAAAAATGACCCGGCCGGACTCTTGTCCGCCAGCATGGGGCCGGGGAATACCCGGTCGAGAAGTGTTTGAAGCAACAGGTACCGGCCGGCGGCCGTTTCGTCGATGAGCAAAGGAACCAGGGTGAGCGTCCGTGCGTTGTACATCATCCAATGGACCACGCCGAGGAAATCATGCCAGTTGACGGACATTTGAACCGGTTCGGCTTCGCCTGGAATGGCCAGGGGCAGTGTGACAGGCGTCTCGCGCAGACCGGCGATCACCGATTCGAGCCGTTCACGCAATTCCGGGAAACGTTCCTGGCAGCGCGGGATGCTCGCGCAGGAATGGAACAGGCGGTTGAGGGCATAAGAAAAATTGCGGTTGCCTTCGGAGATGAACAAGTCGCTTTCGGGCGATACCAGCGAATCCAGCACCATGCTGCGGACACCGTCTGGGTCGATCCTGGCTGTTTCGATAGCGATCAGTGTTCCATAACTCACCGCGAGCATATTCCATTGGCGATATCCCAAAGCGCGGCGCAGATCGGCCAGGTCCCTGGCGTTTTCAGTCGCGGAGTAGCCCTGCAAGTCACGCCCACCGTCCGCGAATTCCCGCAGACAACGAGTCGCAGCATTCGCGATGGCCTGGTCGCGTTCGGCCAGGGAGTGGTTTTCCAGGTATACCGAACCGCGGGACGAAATGGCCTGGCAATCCAGCTCGGGTACGGTCATCGCCGCACCCCGTTGCGTGTAGAGCACGATGTCCCGGTTCGTATTGAATGCATGGGAGGCAAAAAGCTCGAACGTTCTCGCGCTCGAAATGGGAGATCCTCCTGGACCGCCCGCGATAAACACCACGGGATCGAGGGCGGGTTCGGATGACGTGGTTCGGATTACCGCAACGGGAAGGCTCAGCGTGGCACTGTGCGGATTGTTACGGTTCTCCGGAACGGTCAGGCGCCCGCAGCGCAGGCGTTCGGCGGGTAGACCGGCGGCCGCCTCGAAGGGGCAGGGGCTCATTTCGAGAAATTGGAGTGAATCGCCCGACTCTGTGGCGGCAAAGGCGGGCCCGGCCGCTGCACAGATCAGCACGGGCAGTAAAAGTAATGGTACGACATGCACCCACGAGAATTTGACTGTCATCGGGATCGACCTTGGACTCTGTTGAGAAATGACTTGATCGAAATTCGTGCCTGAAAGGCTTCGGGCGCAAGTGGAGCGATGATCGGGAACGAGTGGAACAACCCGTCGTAGACGTCGAGCTCGACCTGTACCTGCGACTCCCGCAGGCGCCGGGCCAGCCTTACCGAGTCCGACAGCAGGATTTCCCGGGTACCGCAAAGGATCAGCGTGGGCGGGAAACTCCGGTCGTATTCCGCGAGTACGGGCGAGGCTTCCGGGGCGTCCGCCTTGCCCGGGGCGTAGGCCTCGGCACAGGCGGCCAGGGCCGGTTCGTAACGTAACAAGGGATCGTGATTGCGTTGCGTAAGGCGACTGTCGCCACGGTCTGCGAGATCGGTCCAGGGAGAAATCAGAACCAGGGAACTGAAGGCCTGCTTGTCCCTTTTTATCAGCTGGTTGACGGCGGATAACACCAACCCGCCACCTGCAGATTCCCCGGCCAGGACCGCGCCGGGACACGTCTCGGAAAGCGAGGCCAGCGCGCCTGCCATCGCCGGCACGGTGGTGCCGAACTTCGCTGCCGGCGCCAGGGGGTAGTCGAGGGAAATGAGGGTGCGTTCCAGGTCGACGGCCAGGGGAACGCTGGCGAAAAGCGATGAACGTGCGGAAAACGTGGTGTACCCGCCGCCGTGTACGTAGACCAGTGGCGCCAGGTCGGGGTCGGCTTCGGCCGGATAAACCTCCAGCGCCGGTATTCCGGCGTAAACCCGTTCAACGATGACCGGATTGAAGGTGTCCAGGGCCAGGTCGCAGGCCGCTTTACTGCGTTCTTCGACAAGGGCCTGCAACCGCTGCCAGCCGGGGATGTCGTCGGGCTCGGGTGGATCGGCCGGCGGTTGCGCCAGGATCGGATCCAATTGATCACGCGCCGCTTGCGACAACCGGGAAAGAAAATCCGTTTTTTCGGCTTCGTTCACGTCTCTTGGGGTGTATCGAGGTCCGCCAGGCAAATAGCGGGTTCGGGACAAGCGGGGATGGGCGCGGAAGGCGAAGCCTCGTACCAGAAGGTGGCACTCGACCAGTCGTCCTGCCGTTCAAACAACTCGGCTTTGTAGTCGTCGATCGTCTTGGCCCGGTAGGTCGGGCGGTGGCCGATCTGTTGTATCGTCACGCGCAGGCTGTCCTGGCACACGATGGGGTCGGCCTGGTGCCAACGGTAGATCGAAACGGCACCGGTGTCGGCATCGTCGTCGTTCCCCCGAAAGTTGCAACCGTGGTGAAGGAAGGCTTCGTTCTGGATACCAAAAGCCAGCCCGACGTAATCTTCCGAACCCGTTCCCGCGATAGTCGGGTAGGCCGCGTCACCGTCGATATAGGCCTTCATTTCTCCTTCACCCCACCAAAGCGGATCGCCCGGTCGAATGCCCAGCACGCAACCGAGAAAGCACATTCGACCCTTCCTCCAGGGCAGGATTTCAAAATCCTCTCCCTGGACGGTCGGGTTCTCCCTGCGGAAGAGACCATGCAAACGCCCGACGTTCTCATCGTGGTCATCGCCGAGCGTGTAGTCGATCTGGTAAAACAACGGCAGGCGGGCGCCGGACAGATTGACGAATTCGAACCGCGCCCGTTTCGTGAAAGGCATGGGCAACCAGCAGTTCATGCCCTTTGTCGAACTGACCGAGTGATAGATCGACTGGAATGCATTCGCACGTCCGTGTGCAAATCCGAAGAAGTCGCCGAGGGGCATGTCGATGCTCGGATGAGCCTGGCCTTCCCAGTACACACGAATTCGTGCGCCACGGAGCAGGTGGGGTTTGTCGTGCGTTGTCAGCCAGATGTGCCGAATGGTACCGCGGCCTTCGATGTCGGCCAGCACGATGGTTTCTCCATCGTGCACGTGCTGAACGGCAGAGCCCTTTCGTCCCGCCCCCAACGGGCTGGATTCGGTTCCGCCCAGTCCCGGCGCTCCAGTTCGATTCTCGAAAGAAATCGCGCGTGACACGACGTTTTTCGGGATGTTGTAGGGGGCTGTGAAGAGCGTCATTCGCATATCCTCAGAATTGGTAGACGTGTTGTACTTCGGTGTGGTCGGAAAAGTGAATGGAGGCTGCATCAGCCGGGCGCAACGCGATGATCGCCTTTCCCTCGGCGTTGTCCGGGAACGCGGACAACTCAAACAGTACGAGCTCGAAAGTTTGCTCAGCCGGAACCCTGAGGCTCACCTCAAGGGCCTGGTCGCCAACGCCGGTAAACCTCACGGCGGCGCCTTTTTCGGGAGCATAGTTGTCGTCGGTCAGCACAGGCACCCCTTCGACATCCAGGCCAATGACCTGGGTACCGGGCGCGAGAGACATACCCAGCAGGAAGCCGGATCGCCCGGCCTGAACGGTGCCGGATAGAATCCGGGTTGAACCCTCACGCTCGTCACGGACCAGTTGAAACTCCGGAGTTGGGAGTTGCAGATCGGGAATGTCGAGCAGGTAAGCCTCGGCTTCACGGTAACCCCAGCGCAGAAACGACTGCTGCTGAGCCGGGAACCCCGCTGCACGGGCGTACTCTGTATCCGGAGGTCCGAAAGTGAACATCCGCCAATGGGCGCGATCGGCCGCATCGGGACTGACCGTCGAGTCGTTGTACCGGACTTGTTGATAGGCGATGTTTACCGAGCGTGGCCGATCCGGGGTGTATGCCGGAACCAGGGCCGCTGTTACCGTGGCAGCTACCAGGATTCCCGCGAGTAAGCCCATCGGCCACCTACGGATTCCTTGAGTTGCAATCACAGGCACGGCAACCACTGCGACGAGGGCGAGGGGCAGCATTTTCATCCATGCCGCGTAAAAACTCGTGAGCACGTCCATGAAAATGAAGTGATAGACGCCCATGTATGCCGCAACGACCAATCCCGCCCACGCGGCGAAGGCAGGGAACGACTTCTGGCGCAATAAGCGTTCCAGGGCTGCCATCAGTGCAAAAACCACGACGGGCAGGAGCAGCAGGTAGGCAGCCCCCGCCACGGCCCAGGCCAGCAGGCAGGCCAGCACGGCGTAGATCAACCAGCTGCTGAATAGGAACGCCCGGTTCCCAAGCCGCTTACCTGCGAACGAGGCGAACATCAGCGTCAACAGCACGCCGGTGGCAAAGAGAGCGAGGTTGCCCGCTCCGGGATAGGGGTGATCGAGACCGTGGATTCCGGGCCAGCGGGCGAGTGGCCAGGACAGCAGCCAGCCCAGCATCAGGTGCGAAGCGAGAAGCAGACTAAACAACCCGAGCGTTACGGCAACGCTCCGGATCTGCAAAACGCGTAAATTCAGGGCGACCCCGAGGATCAGAATCAAGGACGCGATCGCAGCGGGAAGATTGAGCCAGGCCGGCCAGGCAAGCAGGTACTTTCCGAACAGGTCTATGTAGCTGGCATCATTCGGGGACTCGAGTTCGGCAAGGTCCATGTCGGCGATACACACCAGGTAGTGCAGTACATTGTCCCCGTGGTGTCCGAGGCTGGCCGGGCTGAGATGGTCGATGTCGTCGAGCGAGGAATGGTACAGCGCAACCCCGCGCGAAAACGCGAAATTGATGCCTATCGCGCCGGCATTCTTGTATATCGTCATGTCGGTGTTGTTCGGCATGCGCCGATACGCTTCGTACATGAGCGAGGATGCGACCGGCCTGTTTGCCGTTGCGACAAGCAGACCAATGATCTCGGCGTTGCCCGTACTGGTCTCGAACATCTGGCTCGGACCTTCGACGCCGCGTGCCTCCAGGTTGATGACAAATTTCACTTTTTGCATCAGCGGGTGGCTTCGGGCAAACGCCTGGGCACCCCGCAGCCCGGTTTCCTCGGCGTCTGCGAAAAGGAAAATGATGTCGTTGCGGGCCGGGGGGCTATCCGCAATGAGGTGGGCAATGTGGAGCAGTGCGGCCACGCCCGCAATGTCGTCGGCGGCACCGGGTGCGCCAGGCACGCTGTCGTAGTGAGCGGTTACCAGGATCGCGTCGTTCCCGGGATTCCGTCCCTTGCGAACGGCCAGGAGATTTTCAAGCCGCGTACATCCCGGCGCAAAGTCGGTGCAGAACAACTCGCCCTGGCGCTCGACTGCGTAGCCCATGTCGTTCAACCGGGACTCGATTCGATCAGCCACGAGCCGGTTCTCGCGCGATCCGCTGGGGTGTGGCTTGTTTTCCGGAATCAATTCACGGGCAATTTGAAACGCGGTGTCGGTATCGAAATCCAGGGTGTCCGGATCCGGTCCGACCCGTAAAACAGAGGTGCCTGCCCACATCAGCGCCAGCAGGATCACGTAGATCAGGACAAGATGACTGGAGGTCTGTTTATCAGCGTTCATTGTTACTTCTCTGCGGGCATTTCCCGGCTGTTTTCCACCAGGACGCGCACGATGGCCTGGAACATGATGATGAGGATGCACAGTGGGATGATCACAACCACGAGTACGCTGGGAATCTGCAGGGACTCGGTGAACCGTTCTGAATGCAATGCCAGGAAGCGTGGCGTAGCGACCAGGATGGCTGTGCCGAAAATCAGAATCGCGGCGGCTTCCAGCCAGCGCGCGATGTGCCTGAGGCGATTGCGGTTGAACGTCGCGTGGTTGACCAGCACCGGATCGAGACGACGCCGGCAGGCGACCGTGGCGCCGAGAAAACCGCCCCAGATCATGGCGTGGCGAGCCAGTTCTTCGGTCCAGGCCGGCGGCTCGGCGATCAGGTAGCGAGCCACGATCTGGATGAGTATGCAGACCGCCATAATCGCCATGAATCCAATGGACAGCCGGCGGGCAACCCGTTCGAACAGTTGCGAAAGCGTTTCCAGCCGCCGGATGAAACCATTCGGTGAAGCGTTCATGGTTCATGTCTCCGGGTTTGTTCAACCCACTCGAGGTATCGCGCCGTGGCCTCGGGTGTTTCCCAGTCACCTGCCGGAATGGCGGCGCTGGCTTCCACCCACTCACGGCGATCACCGGGGTCCATCTCGATCCACTCGATACCGGCGCGTTCCACGTTCTGCCGGTCGATGGACTGGGTCGTCCGGGTCCATTCGCGGTTGGCTTTCCGCGCGGCGGCGAAGGCATCGTCGACTTCGTCCCGTTCCGAAGGAGATAGGGAGTCCAACCACTTTGTAGACGCGACGACAAGCCGGCCGGCCGGACCCATCTTGAGATCGGTAAAGTAGTCCAGCACCGATCCATGACCAAACATCAAGGCGATGTTCGGCGGGTTGAGATAAGCATCGATGATGCCCGTCTGAAGCCCCTGGGCGACTTCTTCCCAGGCCACCTGGACACCGCGGACGTCCCAGGCTCGAAGCAGGGCGAAATCGGCCTCGCTCAGGACCCTCAGACGAAGCTGGCGCAGGTCGTCCATCGTGTGGACCGGCGTGCCGCGCGTAAACAGGCCTACCATCGACGCGGTGTAGGCAGAATCGACCAATTCGAGTCCGTACGGACGAAGTTCCCTTGAAACCTGTTCGATAAAGGGCGTCTCACTTATGAAACGGCTCATGTGATCGTATGATTCGATGACAAAGGGGTGGGCCATGGCCGCGATCGTCGGTGACCAGCGCCCGATCTCATCGCCTCCGGTCGAATTGAGGTCGAGCAGACCCAACTGCATCTGGTAGGTCCGCTCCCGGTCGCCACCCAGCGTGCTGTTTGGATACAGGCGGGTGCCGAAACCGGATCGCTGCAGGTGACCGGCGCAGGTCTTTATCCAGACGAATACACCGTTGTTTTCCAGGCTGGCCGGTGTCGACATGCCGATTTTCACATCGCTCGCGAGGTTGCCGAAGGCCGAACGCATGCTGCCGGCCAGCAGCGCCATGGTCGTGCCTTGAATGAAGCCGCGGCGGTTCACAACAGCCCCAGGGCCCGCGGAAGGGCCAATGCCAGTTCGGGAAACACGACGATCACCAGGAGAACCGCCATCTCGGCCAGTACAAACGGCAGGGCCTTCAAGCACAACGCCCAGTAACCCTGACCGGTGATGGTGGAGACCATCATGATGGCTCCGCCCAGCGGCGGCGTGATCAGTCCGATCGCCATGTTCAGGCAGATCAGCAGGCCCAGGGCGACGGGGTCAGCGCCCTGGGACACGGCAATCGGCACGACCAGGGGCGCGACGACCAGCAGGCCCAGCATGAAGTCGAATCCCATGCCGAGCAGCAGAAAGGTCAACATGATGACCAGCACGTACCACACGCCCTCGAGGTGGACCTGGGCAACCAGCTGGGCGATCAGGTCCGGCACCTGGTGAAGCACGATCAGGTAACTCATGATCGATGCGCCGGCAATGATCATGAATATCGACCCGGTCAGCAGGGCAGTGCGCTCCAGCGCTTCGAAAACCGACTTCCAGTTCAGTTCACCGAACCCGAAGCCGATCACCGCGGCGGCCAGGCTCGCCAGCGCGCCGGCTTCGATGGGCGTCATGATGCCGAAGACGATACCGCCCAGGATAATCACGGGCAGCATGAGCGATGGTGCCGCGCGAACCAGCGTCGGCCACAGCGGAGGAATGTCTTCGGGTCGTCCACCGGGGTGGCCGTGCTTGTGCGCGAGGAACGCGTTCGTGGCGAACAGGGCCAGTGCAAGCAGTGCTCCCGGCACGACGCCGGCGGCAAACAATGCGGCCACGTCGGTAGACATCACGGCGCCGTAAAGGATCAGGATGATCGAGGGCGGAATGATGGGGCCGATGACGCAGGAAGCAGCCGTTACCGCACCCGCATAATTCCGATCGTATCCCCGCTTTTCCATCTGCGGAACGAACGTGTTCGACATGGCCGCGATGTCGGCCGTCGCCGAACCGCTGATACCGGCGAAAAACACGGACGTCAGGATGTTGACGTGTCCCAGGCCGCCCCGGAACCTGCCAAGGGCAAGCATCGATACGTCGATCAGCGAGCGGGTCACACCGGATCGGTTCATGAGTTCACCGGCCAGGATGAACAACGGCATGGCCATGATGGCGAACATGTCCAGCTGGGAAAAAATACGCTGGGGCACAGCCGCCAGGAACGCGCTGCTGTCCGTCAGTACAAACGCGATGATGGCAGTGGCACCGAGCGCATAAGCCAATGCCACGCCAGCCGACGCGAGAAAAACGACCAGTACGACGAGAAGCAGTGCCTTCATGGATTTCCTGCGTGTTTTACACAGACTTCACCGAGCAGTTCTGTTTCATCATGGTCTAGCGGCCAGATCGGGCGGCGGACCCGCCGATATGGCAAATGTTGGATGTCACTGTTGAGCATTCCGGGGGCATCGCAGTAGATGATTTTTGCCGCGCGGCCATGAAAGCCCTCGTAGAAGTGATGGCTCGACTTCAATACCAGTACCTTCCTGGACCAGGGGTCGATACCGCAATTAACCAGACCTTCGGGCGTAAACGGCTGCTGGCGGATGTCGTTCAGCGCAATTTCGATTCCATTCGCGGACACCACGGCCGTTCGACCGAGCCGCGTAGGCGTACCATCGGCGATGTGTGCCTGAATGGCATCTCGCCTGAGGTGAATGATCTCGACTTCCAGCTCAACGGGCTCGCCGGAGTTCGGACCGACCTTGCCACCGATATTCAGCCTCAGCCTGGCGCCTTCGCCCGCGGCGAACGCCAGGCTGACCGCTTCCGGATCCCACATATAGGCAACGGCCGCGTCGCGGATACCACGATCGAGCATCCGCTGCAGTATGAAAGTGGAATCCGATGCTGCACCGCCGCCCGGGTTGTCGGACATGTCTGCGATCACCACGGTCCCTTTGCTGAAAGACAACGCTTGGTCCAGGGCATCGTCGATGCCGGACAGCGGCGTCTGACCGCTGGTACGCAGATTGAAAAATTTGCGGCTCGTTTCTCTTGCCAGGGAGTCGGCGAGTTCGGGATCGTTGTCAGTGGTGACCAATACGCTGGCGCCTGCTCCGGGGAAATCAGACCACGGGAAACCGTGTCCCAGGCTTATGGACAATACGGCCGGCATTTTTTCCAGGTCGATTAGCGAGTCGATAAATGGCCGCATGGGTGGATTCGCGGTTTGAAAAAGTCCAAACATGGGTACGCGGGCCAACGCTATGGACGGATTTACCACACCTTCGCGAATCCGCACGCACAGGTCGTACAGTTCAATGGCCCGTTCGCGAAAATCCGTGTGGGGGTATTCCTTGCAGGCCTTGATGACGGTCGCATGCTGAAGCATTGTGTCCGTCACATTGCAGTGCAGATCCAGCAGTAGTCCGATGGGGATCTCGGTGCCAACGATATCCCGGATGTGCTCCAGGACGTCGCCCTCACAATCGTCGATGCCCTCGGCAAGCATTGACCCATGCATGAACAGCAATACGGCATCCAGGGCTTCTGCAGATCGGGCCAGATCCTCGAGGAGCCATCCCCTCAGCGTTTCGTAGTCCGCTCGCAAGCACGGGCTGCTGGGTTGGGCATGAGCGCACAGGCCGACCTGGATGGTGTCGCCGCGGCGCTGGGCTTCCTCGTAGAAGTGCCAGGCGCCTTTCAAGGCCGTTGGAGTCGGTGAAGCGTTTTCAGATGTCCGGTATATGCCCAGTTCACTGAAACTCTCCATGTTTGTCGGCACGGGGGAAAACGAATTGGTCTCGTGCGCGAAATAGGCCGCGAAAATTTTCATTTGCGCAATATATCATATTAGAAAAAATTTTCATATATGATAATCAGAAAATGACCACGGTGATTCAGATCCTGTGGCGGCCGGAAGAAATGTTGAGTACCCGGGCTGGCTTGCCGTCGAGTGCGCGAAGGTTGTGGCCCATGGTTGAATCGATGTATATGCTGTCGCCAACCTCGAGAATGGTCGGTTCGTAGAACTCGGTCTGGGCCTCGACGCGACCCTCGAGTACGTAAATGAACTCCTCGCCCTGGTGTTTGATCATATCGGGTTTTCGATGCGGCATCACTTCGATAACCGCCGGAACCAACAGCCGGTGCGAAAGGTCATGGGCGTGATACTCGTAAGTGGAATTTTCTGTTCGGCTGACGACGGCCTGGTCTTTGCGTGTCACGCTGCGGCGCGCGGTCACGACTTTTTGCGGGGGTTCTGTTTCGGCGGGGGAGACCAGTTGCATGACGTCGATATCCAGCGCGGCACAGACCGACATCAGCTTTTCGATCTTGAGCGACATCTGGCCGTTTTCCACTTTTGAAAGCGTGGATATCGGAATGCCGCATTCCTGGCTCAATCTCTTGAGTGACCAGTGATGTTTCAGACGGTATCGCTTGATTCCTTTTCCGACAGAGCTGTCCCCGTCCATAGAAGTGGTGTCCTGTTTGCTGCGTATGTTTCTGGTGATCCGCCATCCGACAGTGGTTGTTCTGTCAGTGGTGGACTTTTATGTCTGTAAAAAAACCGGTGAATATTTCAAATATGAAAGCAGAAAAGCAAGAATTAGTAAAGTTTCGAGCCCCTGTTGATTAAAAGCAAATAAGTTTGCTATTATGAAAATAAGTTTCATATTAGAAAAACTACGGGCACCACAGGAGATCATACGTGAACAAATACACCACTTCGAGCACGCTGACGCTGTCAACGGCTATCGCCCTGGCCTTGGCCGCCGTGCCGCAACAGGGCCTCATGGCGCAGGATTCAACTGAAAACAATGCCTCGGAAACGGTACTTGAGGAGGTGCTGGTGACGGCTTCGAGGCGCGAGGAATCGCTGCAGGACACGGGGCTTTCGGTTACCGCGTGGCAGCCCGAGGAGTTCGTCGAGGTCGGGCTCGACAGCATTCGGGACGTTATCGAATACAGCCCGGGCGTTTACTACCAGGGTGGCTCAACGCCTCAAGACAACGCCATCACCATGCGAGGAATTTCCAACTTCACATCCTCTCCGAGCGTGGGCATTTACGTTGATGACATTCCTATTGGCTCCGGGGGAAACAACGCGGCCGGCGGGACATTGGCACTTGACGCCATGCAACTCGACCTTCAGCGCGTCGAGGTCATCAAGGGTCCGCAGGGCACGCTCTACGGTGCTTCCGCCATGGGTGGTGTTTTGCGATACATCACCCGGGATGCATCGATGGACGAGTTCAGTGGCGTGGTGAGCGCCGACTGGTCGAACATCGAGCATGGTGAATTCAGCCAGAAGTATTCGGCGAGGATCAGCACACCGCTCATCAGTGAACGGCTTGGCCTGAGTTTGTCCGGTTCCTACGAAGACATTGGCGGGTTCATCGACAGGATTCCCGAAGCCGTTTCCGGCGCTGCAAAAAACGTCAACGGCAACGAGGGCTACAGCCTGATGGCCAAGCTCAATGCCAATATCACCGATCGTTTTTCTGCTTCGTTGATGGCCATGGGGATCGAGAAAACCTGGAACGGCGCCAACGTGGTGCCGGTCGAAGGCCCTCCGTTCAAGCCCGTTTATGGCCCGTATGATACGGATACGTCGTATTCTGACGACGAGTATTCCATGGATATCATCGGCCTGACGCTGGATTACGAGTTTGACCATTCCCGATTGATTTCGTCCACCAGTTACCAGGAGTTGCAAACCTCGGCGGTTACGGACCTGGTGGTGGCATTCGGGCCGCTCATAGAACTGTTTGCCGGCGAGCCGGTCACCGAGGCGCCGTTTACCGGCGGGTACTCCACGGAGCGTTTTGTCCAGGAAGTCCGCCTGGAGTCGGACAGCAACGAAGAGTTCGAGTGGACGATCGGGGCCATCTATTCTGACGAAGAGAGCGGCAACCTGCAGCGGCTGGAAGGTCTTCCTTCCGAATTCCTGCTGCTCGATGTCAACATTCCATCCACGCTGGAAGAGCTTGCCGGTTTCGGCAGTATTACCTGGTATCTCAATCCCGATTTCGACTTGACCTTCGGCGGCCGACTGGCCCGCGTGAAAACCACCGTTGCAGTGGATGATGGCCCTGAAATCCTGGTATCGGATACGCCGCCGGTTGACAGCTCGAACAACATCGACACGTGGTCCTTGGCCGCTCGCTGGCGCCCGTCGGACAACCTGTCGCTCTATAGCCGACTGGCGACCGGCTATCGCCCGGAGAACGCCAACCTTCCGCTGAAAGACGAGAACGGCAACAATGTGGCGCCGTTGGTCGTTGAAACCGATGAGCTCTTGAGCTTCGAGGTTGGCGCGAAGGGCTCCACCGATTCAGGCCGGCTTTCTTACGATGTCGCGGCCTGGTACCAGGTCTGGGACAATCTGCAGGCACGGATTTTTGTCAACGGCGCCATGACGGGCGGTAACGCAAACAGCGACGTAACGGCTTACGGGTTCGAGGGCACGGTTAACTGGTCCCCGTTCGATCCGCTGACACTGATTGCCAGCGCCGCCTATACCGACAGCACGCTGGATGATGACGAAACGTCGGCGTTCGGCGCGGTGGCCGGTGAAAACATACCCGGTGTTCCGGAATGGACCCTGTCCGGCCTGGCACGCTACGATTTCGCCGTAACAGACAACGTCGACGGGTTCGTCGGTGCCGGCTTGCGTTATATCGGAGATCGCGACACCGGGTTTGAAGGCGGCACCGGGTCGGACGGATCGGTGATTACACCCATGATTACGAATTTTGTCATCGACAGTTTCGTTCTGGCCGACGCGCACGTGGGCTTCGTTACCGACCGCTTCACGACGACGCTCTACGTCACCAACCTGTTCGACGAATATGCCTATTCGGCCGGATCGGCAAGACCGTCCGTCGGTACCATCCGCGCCACGACCAGTGTGGTCACGCCGCGTACGATTGGTGGCCGGATCTCGATCAACTTCTGACCGGGCTCTGTCTGGGCGCCAGAGCGGATGTTGCGGTGGCAGCGAACAGGGCCAGCCCTCGGTTCGGCAACCTTGGCTATCATGGCGTTTCTGGCTCCAAGCGCGCTTGATGCCGAAGAGCGAATGCTGCAATCGACAAACCTGGAAGCCCTGGTGGCGGATATCCGCCACCAGGCCGGGAAAAGGGACGCTCACGTCGGTGTCTCTCTGATCCACCTGGAAAGCGGCGAGCAGGCCGACTTCAATGGCGACGACCTGTTCCCGCTGGCCAGCACCTACAAAATACCCATGGCCGCAGCGGCCTTGAGTTACGTTGACCGGGGTGAGCTGACCTTGGGTCAGATGTTCGACATTCCGGATGAAGCCCGCGTGGTTTCATCCGTAATCACGGAGAACATGCCGCATCCCGGCATTTCGCTCTCCCTTCACAACATCATGGATCTGATGATGCGGGAAAGTGACAATACCGCCACGGATGTATTACTCCGCATCATCAACGGACCTGAAGGAGTGACGGCATGGTTGCGTCAGGCCGGGATCGAGGGGCTGCGTGTTGACCGTTCGACCGCGCAGTTACTGCGACAGTTTGCGGGGCTTCCCGAGCCCGGCGATCAAATCTCCTTCGTCGATCAAGCGGCGGCGTTGGATGGCGATCCGAGGTTGCAGACCTACTTCACCGACGGGTCGGGAGAGGCGTACAGGAAATTCGTCAAGGATCCGCAGGACCAGGGAACACCCAATGCCATGAGCCGGCTGCTGGCCGGGCTTTGGCGCGGCCAGCTGCTGTCACCCGAAAGCACCCGGGCGTTGCAGGAAATCATGTTGCGCTGCGAGACGGGGAATGCCCGCCTGAAAGGCCGATTGCCGGATTCCACGCCCGTGGCGCACAAGAGCGGTACCGTTGCCGGAACGGTGAACGACGTCGGTGTCATCACCCTTCCTGGCGAAAGTGGCCACCTCGTCATCAGCGTCTACGTCAAGAACGCCGTGGGCGAACGCGATGAGTATGAACGACTGATTGCCGATATCTCGCGTACTGCTTACGATTACTTTGTTGCTGAAAACAGCTCACAGCGTTGAGAAGACGTGATCGAGAAGCGAACGAAATGACATTTTTCACACCAGCAAACCCACAATCCGGCCGACCCGGTCGCTTAGCTCGAACGCGAATTTTGGCCAGGCCATGTCTTTGGGCGGCCCTGATGGTTTTGTGGCCCGGCCTTCCGGTGGCGGCCGAAACCCCGCGATCTCCCACGAACCTGGACATAGCAGAAGCCGAATCGTGGGCTGAAGAGACTTTTACCCGGGCCATCGAAGGTAACCGAATCTCCGGAGCGGTCATCAGCCTGGTCAAGGATGGCGCCATCGTATTCGAACGGGGATACGGTCTGGACGATGTCCTGACCGGCGAACCCGCCGACCCGAACACCACGCGCGTACGCATCGGTTCGACCACCAAGACGTTTACGGCGACCTTGCTCGCGGGACTCGTGCAGGACGGCCGGATTGCCTCTCTCGACGACCCGGTCAATCAATACTCCGAGCGAATCCAGTTACCCGCCAATCACGGCGTGCCTATCACGTTCCGGCATTTGCTGACCCACACGGCCGGTTTCGAGGACCGGTTCTTTCACATCGGGTCGTTCACTCCCGTTGCGCTCCCTGCCAGCCCGCAGATGATCGAGTCGTTGCGGCCGGACTACGCACGTCCAGCAGGAGAGCGTGTTGTCTATTCGAATTTCGGGGTGGCGCTCCTGGGATGGATCATAGAAGACATTACCGACACGCCGATCGATCGCTACATGGCTGAACAATTGTTCGATCCGCTGGGCATGAAGGAAACAGAACTCGCCGCCAGCATCGTTGAACCGGAGGGACTTGCGGTTCCGGGCGTGCTCGACGCGGATGTTACGATGGGTCCGACGCCCTTTACCGCCATCAATCCCGCTGTCGCCCAGACCGGGTCGATCGTTTCCACGGCGCACGACATGGCGTTGTACATGAATGCGCAACTGGGCGAGGTTTCGCTGCTGGCCACGCCGATAATCCAGATGTTGCAAACGCCCCTGGCAGGCAACGCGCCCGGAATATCCCAACTCGGAATGGTCTATTTCGTCGATGAGTGGGCAGGGCAGAGGATGGTTTCGCACGGCGGTAACTGGGCAGGATTTCACACGTGGATGCTGCTTCTGCCCGACCAGCGTGCGGGATTGTTCATCACCCTGTTGAGCGAAGCTCGACCCAACGGAGTTTTGGATCGCTTTCTGGCGGCAACATGGCCAGCCCTTGCGCGCCCGGCGTCGCCAGCAGCGTTATCGGCACTTTCATTCGTCATCGATTTCATGGTCAGGTTCTTTGGCTCCAAGCGAGGTTTGGACGACGTAACGGCCGCAGACCCGGAAATGCTGGCGGGATATGCCGGATTGTACCGGGCCGACCGAAGACCTTTCAGCACACTCGAGGCCCTGTCGTCCCTGGTTTATTTTGGCGGGGAAACGATGGAGGTCACCGCTGGCGCCGACGGGTTGTACGTGGGCGGGGCCGGGCCATGGCTGCCGGAAGGTGGCGGCCGTTTCATTCTCGACACCCCGGCGCGCCCTCGAATGGTATTTTCCAGTGTCCCGGGTGACGGGAGGATGATGGCCACGCCCGATATCGGAATCTACACGTTTACGCGAATCAGCACGCTGGGCGATCCGCGCTGGCAGGCCATTGCCGCTCACCTGCTGTTGCCGCTGACACTATTGGGCCTGCTGGCCCTGAGGGATTTGCGCAGGAACCCGTTGCGGTGGCCCTCGTTCCTGGTCGGCCTGTGTGCTGTCGTGATGCTGATTTGCGCCATCGCCTTGCCGCGCCCGGGCGACACCATCATGACCGGCTATTTCGCCGGCCAACCCCTGCGCGTCGTCATTTTTGCACTTGCAGCCAACCTCCAGTTGCTCGCCAGCCTCGCGACACTCGTGCCGGCATTGAACCCCTCGAGAAAGTGCAGCGGAAGAGCTTACTCGATCGTGCTGGCCGTGCTGGGCTTGGCGTTGGCACTGGTCCTCGCGCAATTCAACGTGATCGGTTTGCATAGAATCTGAACCCGCTGCGTGGCGCGTTGCGGCGTTTGCACCGGCTAAACCGAAGGAGTATTTTGTGAGCAAGAAAATCGCTTTATTCTGGCCCGGCGACTATCGGGAAAAACCCAACGAACTGGCATTGCCGTTGGCGCAGGAAGCAACGCGGCAGATCAGCGCGGCCCTGCGCCGCCTGGGCCGGAATCCCTACCTCGTTAAAGGATTCATCACGAAACCGCACGAAGCCATAGAACGGCTCGGTGGCATCGACGACCCGATGATCGGTTTGTTCGTGCACTGGGTGTATGGCCCGCACACGGTCGATGGCGTGGTCGGTAAGGACAGTCCATTGCTGCTCGCTTCCAATTTCCAGGGCACTTTCCCGGGGTTGGTCGGGTTGTTGAACACCGCTGCATGCCTGGAAAGCGTAGGTCGAAGCGTTTCGCGGGTTTGGACCGAGGCCGATGACTGGAGCACGGACGACGTGTTCATGCAGCACCTCGAAGAATGGTGCCAAACCGGCACCATCGCCTATCCGGAGGACGAATTGGGGTGCTCGGCCCCGATCAGTCTGGAGGCGCATGCCATCGCACAGGACGTTGCGCGGGAGATTCGAGAACGCCGCATCCTGATGCTGATGCTGGGCGACACCTCGATGGGCATGGTGAATGGTTATTTCGGCCATCGCGTTCTCAATCGTCACGGTTTCACCGAACACAAGGTTGACCAGGCCTGGTTGCCGCACCGCATGAAGTCGATTGATCCAGGCCGGGTGGAGCGCGCGCTTCAATTCGTGAAAGATCACGGTGTGACCTTCCATTGGGGCGAGAAAGACGCCGAAGATTTCACCGAGGACAGTACGCGCGAGCAGCTCCGGATGTATTGCGCGGTTCTCGACATGATCGACGAGTTCAAGGCGGATTGCATGGGCTGGCAGTACCAATTGGGACTGATTCCCGTAACCGCGCCCAGTGATTTCTGCGAAGGGCTGCTCAACTCCGCCTGTCGGCCGGAGAGCAGTGGTTCGCCGTTCATTACCGCAACCGAAGCGGACCAGGGCAACGTGATCCCGATGGAACTGATGAAGCGGGTTCTGAAGAAAAAAGGACTGCACGAAGCCGTCATGTTCCACGACGTTCGCTGGGGCGGTGAAGAAAACGGCCGGTTTCTGTGGGTATTGCTCAATTCAGGGAGTTGCGGCGCTTACGCGTTCAACCACGACGCGGAAACGTTGAGTGGCGTGCACTCCTGGCGCCAGCCGTCCATGTACTTTCCCAATGCCGGCGGTACGTTCGCCGGTGTGAGCCTGCCGGGTGACATTACCTGGGCCCGTGCCTGGCTGAGCGGTGATGAAGTCTGGATGGATATCGGCCGCGGAGAGGTGGTTGAACTTCCCGAAGAGCGACTGAAACACTACTGGCAGGGTACGACGCCGCAATGGCCCATCATGATGGCCGACCTCGGCTGCAGTCAGCAAACGTTGATGGCGCATTACCAAAGCAATCACATCGCGGTTGCGTACGGGGATGTTTTTGGTGAGATGGTTGCGCTTTCCCGCGAACTCGGGTTCAAGGTCAGAATCGTGGGCAAGTCGCCCTGGACGAGACCGTGAGTCGAATTTGGCTGACGATCCGGTGAATCCGCTTAAACCATTGGGGCTTGCTGGTAGGGCGCTTTTTTTTGCGATTCTGTTGACCAGCGGTGCGCCGTCCGCCAGCGCGCAAGTCCAGGCACCCGGGCCCGGTCGGCCCAATATTGTCCTGATCAATGCCGACGACGTGGGCTACGGTGACGTCGGCGTGTATGGAGCCGAACGGATTCGAACCCCGAATATCGATTCACTGGCTCGCGAGGGTATGCGTTTTACGGATGCGCACTCGGCATCCGCTGTCTGTTCTCCATCCCGTTACGCACTTCTGACAGGTGAATACCCGTTTCGGCGGGATTTCTGGTTTCCGATATTCGCGACCGCGCCGCTGGTTGTCGATCCGTCGACAACCACGCTGGCCAGCCTGCTGAAGGATGTCGGATATGCAACGGCCGCCATCGGTAAATGGCACCTGGGATTCGGTAACAAGGAACCGGTCGACTGGAACGGGACATTGTCGCCCGGGCCGTTGGAACTGGGCTTCGACTATTATTTTGGCGTTCCTGTCCTGAACAGTCACCCGCCCTTCGTTTATGTCGAGAATCGCGCCGTGCTCGGTCTCGACCCGGCCGATCCGCTGGTTTACGGAGAAATGGCGATTACCCGTTATTTCGATGAAAAATTCGACTACGACACGATAGGTGGGGGTCTTGCCGCACACCGGCTTTACCGGGACCGTGAGGTGGGTACGACCCTGACGGAGAAAGCGGTCAACTGGATCCGTTCACAGCAAGACCAGCCGTTCTTCCTGTATTTCGCGAGCACGAACATTCACCATCCTTTTACGCCTGCACCCCGATTCATCGGTTCCAGCGGCGCCGGGCCCTACGGCGATTCGATGCATGAACTGGATTGGATGGTGGGACAGATCCTGCAGGCGCTTGACGACAGCCAGGTTCGCGACAACACGCTGGTCCTGTTTATCAGCGACAACGGCGGAATGTTCAACCGTGGGGGTCAGACTGCCTGGGAAACCGGGCATCGGCTCAACGGCGATCTGCTCGGTTTGAAGTTCGGTGCATGGGAAGGCGGGCACCGGGTTCCCTTCATCGCGCGTTGGCCAGGGCGCATTCCTGCCGGTGCCGTTTCTTCGTCGCTTGTGTCCAACGTGGATATGCTCGCCACCTTGGCCGCGATCGTCGATCGTCCTTTGGATGCGGGCGAGGGACCCGATAGTCGTGACTTGTTACCCACACTCCTGGGGCAGAGCAAGAAACCAGCCCGCGAAACGTTGATTATCAGCCCGGCCCGAAAAAGTCATCTGGCCATTCGTAAAGGCCGCTGGATGTACATTCCCGCACAGGGTGAAGGCGGCTTTGCGGGGTCACGTCTGGGAGAGCATGACTTCGCCGGTACTGCTGCACTGAAGTTCACCGGGCAGGTCAATAGCGACGTCGTGAACGGAGAATTGAGAGAAAACGCCCCAAAAGCACAGCTTTACGATCTCGGCTCGGACCCGAAACAGGAGAAGAACGTTTACGATGAGTACCCCGAAGTTGTGCGGGAAATCAGCACATTGCTGAGGGAAGTGATGGATCGGTAACGTCGGGTCGGAATTGGCTTTGATGGCGTATCACGGCCTGTTCGGAGGCCGTGTGATCTTGCTGGTTTAGCAGTAATTATTCCAGTCACATGGTTTACCCTTCGAACAACACGCCCGCCGATCGCCACCAAACGCGTTTGTGTCGATACCCGGGGCAGTGTCGTCTATCGCTACAAACATCCCTTCCGGGATGGTTCGACCCACGTCGTGCTGGAACCGCTGGATTTTATCGCCCGTCTGGCCGCACTGGTCCCCAGGCCGCGGCTAAACCTGACTCGGTTTCATGGTGTTTTCGCACCCAATTTCAAACACCACGAACGCATCGTGCCGCAACGATCAAACCGCACCGTCGAAAGCGACAAACCCACCGCTCCCATGAGCTGGATGCAACGCCTCAAACGGGTCTTCGCCATCGACATCGAGACTTGCCCGGAATGTGGTGGCAAGCTCAGAGTGATCGCCTGCATCGAGGACCCACCACTGATCGCGAAGATTCTGGGCCATGTTCAGCGGCGTGAGACCCTTTCCACCAACACACCACGCGCACCACCAGAACGATTTCCGGAACCGACTCTCTTCTGAAACGGTTGGGCGCAAGCCCAGGGAATCTTTCGGCTACTCGCCGGGTTCTCAGGCTTATCTCAAAGATTCACTGGCCTGTTGGCCTGGTGAAATGCTGCCAGAGCACGAATCACCCGCCTACAGCGTGTATCTTTCACCCGTAATCGGGGAAACATACTTGCCTAATTGACCGCAGACATGGTTTATTCTTCCTATCCGCCCAGTGCCACGTATCGAGCCGACAGCACCCGGAGAGCGGGCTTCAATGGACTTCTTGCACGATGTCCTGGCAGACGGGCGACGCATGCGGATCTTCGCAATG
>JAZBOH010000139.1:0-4464 GCA_036351055.1 Lysobacterales bacterium | reverse complement strand
GGTAACGCGGGAACGTCGCGCGCCACCACAGGAACAGGTACATGAAGAACACGGTCTTGGCCAGGAACCAGAATATGCTGCCCGCGCCAAGGAAGGTGTCGCCGATGACCGGAACGCCTTCGAAAGGGGACAGCCAGCCGCCGCAGAACATCAGCGCGGTGAGGCCGGAAATCAGGATCATGTTGGCGTACTCGGCAAGGAAGAACACCGCGAAACCGGAACCGGCGTACTCCACGTGGAAACCGGCCACGATCTCGGACTCACCTTCGGCCACGTCGAACGGCGCACGGTTGGTCTCTGCGACGCCGGAAATAATGTAGATCACGAACAGGGGTAACAGGGGCAACCAGAACCAGTCAAGCAAGCCACCCTGCTGTGCCAGCACGATTTCCCTGAGATTCAGCGTGCCGGCCATGATCAGGACACCGATCAGGGCAAAACCCATCGCAATCTCGTAAGAAACCATCTGGGCCGTCGAGCGCAGAGCACCCAGAAATGCGTACTTGGAATTGGACGCCCAGCCCGCGATGATCAGGCCGTAAACACCCAGCGAGGACATGGCCAGGATGTAAAGCAGCCCCGCGTCGATATCGGCGATCACCGCCCAGTCATCAAACGGTACGACAACCCAGGCCGCGAAAGCCGGGGCCAACGACAGGATCGGCGCCAGGATAAACAGGAATTTGTTGGCGTTTTCGGGAAGGATGATTTCTTTCAACAGCAGCTTGAATACATCGGCAAACGGCTGAAACAGGCCCAGTGGGCCAATCCGGTTGGGGCCGCGCCGGATCTGCATATAGCCGATCACTTTGCGCTCGGCGTAAGTGTAATACGCCACGGCGAGGATCAACGGCACCACGACCGCCACGATTTTAAGCACCAGGATGACCATGTAGATCACGTGGTCCATAAAGGTCTCAGGCATCAGGCCACCTCCACGTTGATGGGTGCGAACGCGTTTCCGAGTTTCCGGGCGGCGCAGGTGGCGCTGCACAACCAGGCTCCCCCTTCCGGTACCCTGTCACTGATTCTCACCTCGAATTCGCCTTCCATGCCACCCTGCGAGACCCGCGCCCTGGAGCCTTCGGTGAGTCCCAGCCGTGCGGCATCGGCGGCGCTCAGGCCAATAAAATCATGGTCGGCGTGTATCGTTTTCTGCAAGGGCCGCGCGCGGCGGCACAGGGCGTCGACCGCGTATACCGGGACGTCGCCAATACGATACAGCCCCTCTTCGGCAACGGGCACCGCCAGGTCCGGGGCAGACGCTGCGACCGGGTCTTTTCCGGCTGCAAGCTGCATGTCTTGTTGAACGTCGGACAGGCCGACCTGGTTGAAACCATCGAGTTTCAGCTCGGCGCCCAGTTTTCTCAGGATTTTCCAACCGGCCCGCGCCTGGGCGCTGGCCTTGGTCGCGGCCTTGAATGAGAGGACCGAGCCGTCCAGGTTGACCATGCTGCCCTCGGACTCCGGTAGCGGTGCCAGGGGCAGGATCACGTCACCCATCTCGTACAGGCCACTGGCCGCGTGCGAGGCGATGATGATCACCTTGTCGGCGTCACGCAGGGTTTTCACCGAGTGGGCGGGGTTGGCGACGTCGAATCCGGGCTCGATGCCCCACAACACGTAGGCTTTGAGTGGTTCAGCCAACATTTCTGCGGCGTTTTTTCCCTTGACGGCTTCGGACCCACCAGGACCGCGCCGGGGTACCGCGCCGGCCAGCCACGCGCCTTTTGAATTGCCCCCGTGGGTCAGCACGTCCAGGGCGCAAGCCGTGGCGCCGGCTATGTATTCCGTCAGGGCGCGCAACCAGGCCGAATCCCCATGCCCCTGGGCGGCCTGCCCAAGCATCACCAGGCCGTTGGACGCCTCGTCCAGGCGTTTGGCCAGCGCTTCGTGGGACTCCCTGGGGGTCGCTGTATCAAGTGCGCCACGCAAGGCGCCGGGCGCCGTTTTGCCCGTGCGTTTTTCGACCGCTGCGGCCAGTGCCGCCAGTTCGTTCACCTGGTTCTGTGGCGCCGTAATGGCATCCAGGCTGGTTTTGAAATGCAGCGGCCAGTCCAGCGGGTTATAAGCGGAGACCTTCGCGCCCTTGCGCCAGGCCTGGCGCACGCGGTGGCCGATGATGGGCGCTTCGAGACGCGGGTTACAGCCTGCCAGCAAGATCACGTCGGCATTCTCGATGTCTGCAACTTTCATTTCAAAAGCGGGCGCTAACGGCGCGGCGTCATCGTCACGAAAGTCCGCCTGCCGCAGGCGGTGGTCGATGTTGCCGCTGCCCAGGCCGCGCATCATTAACTGGGCGAGGTAATACTCTTCACTGGCCGCGGATGGCGACATCAGCATACCCGCACCTTCACCGGCACCCCGCAGGATGCCCGCCACGGTTTCAATCGCTTCATCCCAGGAAACCGTTTTCCACTCGCCGTTTTCCTTGATCTGCGGTTCCAGCACACGGTCGTCTGAATACAGCCCCTGTTGGCTGTAACGGTCGCGGTCGGACAACCAGCTTTCGTTCAGTGCGTCGTTTTCCCTCGGCACGCTGCGCAATACCTGTTCGCGGCGTACGTGGTGGTAGAGGCTCGACCCGACGCCATCGTGCATCGCGATCGATGGCCTGGCCATCAGTTCCCAGGCCCGCGCGGCGAACCGGAAAGGCTTGTTGGTGAGCGCACCAACCGGGCACAGGTCAATGATATTGCCCGACATTTCTGAATCAATGCTGTTCTCGACACAGGTTCCGATTTCGAGGCGATCGCCGCGGCCGGAACCACCCATTTCCTGGGTGCCTGCGATTTCGTCGAGGAAACGGACGCAGCGCGTGCAATGTATGCAGCGCGTCATCTCGGTCTGGATCAGGGGACCAACGTCCTTGTCTTTCACCACGCGTTTACGCTCGGTGAAGCGCGACACGGAGCGCCCGTAACCCATGGCCTGGTCCTGCAGTTCACATTCACCGCCCTGGTCGCAAATCGGGCAATCCAGCGGGTGGTTGATCAGCAAGAATTCCATGACGCCGTGCTGGGCGTCCATCGCGCGGCGGGAGGCCGTATACACCTTCATGCCATCCATCACCGGCGTGGCGCAGGCCGGCACCGGCTTGGGCATTTTTTCCACGTCCACCAGGCACATACGGCAATTGGCGGCGATACTCAGTTTCGGGTGGTAACAAAAGCGCGGGACCTCGATGCCTGCCTTGTCGGTGGCCTCGATGATCATCGAGCCCTTGGGGACCTGCATGGCGATTCCGTCAACCTCGATGTTGACCATGTCGAGAGCTTGTTCCATTTCAATGCTCATGCGGCCCGCCCCTGCTGTTCTTCGACCAGAGAGCGGCCGTGTTTGACGTAGTATTCAAATTCATCCCAGTAGTGGCGCAGGAAGCCCTGGACCGGCCAGGCCGCAGCCTCGCCGAAGGCGCAAATGGTGTGGCCTTCGATCTGCCCGGCTGCCGAACGCAACAGTTCGATATCGCCCTCCCGGCCCTTGCCGGCAACGATGCGTTGCAAGAGGCGGTGCATCCAGCCCGTGCCTTCCCGGCAGGGCGTGCACTGGCCGCAGGATTCCATGTGATAGAACCGTGCGATGCGTTCGCAGGCCTTGACCATGCAGGTGGTGTCGTCCATCACGATGACCGCCCCCGATCCGAGCCCCGATCCGACCTTGCTCAGCGAGTCGAAGTCCATCGTGCAGTCCATGATGATCTCAGCGGGCAGAACCGGCATGGATGAACCACCCGGAATGACGCCCTTGAGTTTGCGGCCTTCGCGCATGCCGCCAGCCATTTCCAGCAGTTCCGCGAAAGGCGTGCCCAGCGGCACCTCGTAGTTGCCCGCCTTGGCCACGTGGCCCGATACGGAAAAGCATTTTGGACCGCCGTTATTGGGTTTTCCGATTTCCAGGAACCACTTGGCCCCGTTGCGCATGATGGCCGGAACCGACGCCAGTGTTTCCGTGTTGTTGATCGTGCTGGGTGCGCCGTACAGGCCGAAATTCGCGGGAAAGGGCGGCTTGAAGCGCGGCTGGCCTTTTTTGCCTTCCAGCGACTCCATTAGCGCGGTTTCTTCACCGCAGATATAGGCGCCTGCGCCCAGCGTCGCGTAGATATCCATATCGATGCCCGAGCCCTGGATATCTTTGCCCAGCAGGCCGGCTGCGTATGCTTCTTTGAGGGCCGCTTCGAAATGTTCGAACGGTTCGTGGTGGAATTCGCCGCGCAGGTAGTTGTAACCCACGGTGGCGCCCATCGCGTAGCCGGCAATGGCCATGCCCTCAATGACGGCGTGCGGGTTGTAACGCAGGATGTCACGGTCGTGGCAGGTGCCCGGCTCGGATTCGTCCGAGTTGCACAGGATGTACTTCTGCATCGGTGCCGAACGCGGCATGAAGCTCCACTTCAGGCCCGTGGGGAAGCCCGCACCACCGCGTCCACGCAACGCCGAGAGCTTGACGTTGTCGATGATCACG
>JAZBOH010000138.1:0-3830 GCA_036351055.1 Lysobacterales bacterium | reverse complement strand
GCTTCGAGGAACTGCGGGAACTGTCGCAAGACGCGCTGTGCAGCCTGCCGGATACCTGGCCGCGCGCCTCGGTGGTTCTGAAACTGGCCCGGGATTGGCTCAAGCACAGGCAGGCGCTACCCGCCGGGCAGGCGCAACCGGTCTACATCAGGAATGAGATCGCACAGAAAACCGTGAAAACCTGATCAGCGGCCGATCAGGATGTAGGTCGCCAGGCCTACGAAGGCGATGATGCCGATCACGTCGGTGACGGTTGTCAGCACCACACCACCGGCCAGCGCCGGATCGATCTTGATCTTGCGCAGGATGCCTGGAATCAGGGCGCCGGCCAGTGCACCAGCCAGCAGATTCACCAGGATCGCCGCCGCCAGCACCATGCCCAGCGGTACATCGTCGTACCAGACGATGGCGATAACCGCGATGATGATGGAAAAAACGATACCGTTGAGCAATCCGACGGCCAGTTCACGGCGCAAAAGGGCCGAGGCGTTGCTGTTGCTCACCTGGCCGGTGGCCATGCCCCGGACCATCAGGGTCAGCGTCTGCGTGCCGGCGATGCCGCCCATGCTCATCACGATCGGAAACAGGACCGCCGTGGCCACGATCTGGTCCAGCGTGGGTTCAAACGCATACAGTACGAATGCCGCCATGAAAGCCGTGACCAGGTTGACACCCAGCCAGATCCAGCGTTTGCGCGCGGCCTGCGCGATGGGTGCGAACATATCGTCTTCTTCGTCCAGACCGGCGCCGGCCAGTACCGAGTGCTCGGCCTGGTCCCTGATGACGTCGACGATATCGTCAATCGAAATCCAGCCAAGCAGGTGACCCGCCGTGTCGACCACGGGTGCGGTCACCAGGTCATGGTGCTCGAATTCCATCGCCACCTGGTTTTCGTGCATGGTGTCCGGAATGGCTTTCAGTGAGGTGTCCATTACCTCGCCAACCGTGGCGTCCAGGCTGCGGGTTACCAGGTCCGAGAGTTTCAGGCAGCCGAGGTAACGGTTGTTGCGGTCAACGACCCACAATAGGTCGAAGACTTCCGGCAGCTCTTCGCGCATGCGCAGGTAGCGCTGCACGACGTCCAGCGTCACGTCCGGGCGGATGGACAGGTAGTCCGGGTCCATCAGGCCGCCGGCCGAGTCCTCGGGGTAGGACAGCACCTGGGCCAATCGTTCGCGGTCCTGGTGGTCCATGGAACTCAGGACTTTCCTGGTGACCTCGTCGGGCAGGTCGTGCAGGATGTCGGCGAGGTCGTCCAGATCCAGGTCGTCGACGGCGGCGACCAGGTCTTCCGGCGAGGTGTCGCGGATCAGGCTGGCGCGCACCTCGTCATTGACGTCTACCAGGACATCGCCTTCCAGTTCCGGGTCCGTCATCTCCCAGACGGCACGGCGCTTGGCGATAGGCAAGGACTCGAGCAGGTCGCCGATTTCGGCGGCCGAAAGGCTTTTCAACAGCTTGCGAACCTGTACCTGGGTGCCCGAATCCAGGGCCTCGGACAGGTGTTCGAGGTAACGAGCGGTTTTCTCTTCGCTTTTCTGTTCCGCCATGTCAAGTTCCCCCAAGCTAGGTGCGCACGCGCATTATACAGTGTTGCCGCAAGAGCGGCTTCAGCCGCATACCTGATCTGCAGGAGCGAACCACACCCGCGTTACGGCACCATATAAAAGGTACCGGATACATTTATTGGCGAAAAATGGATCCGGTACCATTTGTTGGCGCATGACCATATTTACGTAGTACACCCTGAAAAGCCCGTCACAACAGCACCTGGTGAACTCTGGCCGGCGCCGGTGGTGCATTTTTGAAAAAGGGGCCGGATACATTTTCCGTCAATAAATGTATCCGGCCCCTTTTGTTCTGCTGAGTGTCGTTGGGCGTGTCCCGGAAAAGCGGGTATACGGCGCTGCGACCGGGTTTAGAACTTCGAGGCTGCAATCGCGGCTGCTGCCGCTCCTGCATCTGGTCTCAGGACTGGGAAGCGTCGAGGGCTTCCAGCAAGGTGGATTTCTGGTTCACAGGGTCGTTGAGCCAGTGGGTAAGGGTGGCGGTGGCGCGGCGGATGTCGGTGTTGAGGATGACCTGCTTTACTTCGAGCAGGCGGCCCGGGTACATGCTGAAATCGCGCAGGCCCATGGCCAGCAGGAGGCGGGTGTAGCGGCGGTCGCCGGCGACTTCGCCGCAAACCGAGACGGGCAAATTATGCGCGTTCGCCTCCCTGAAAATATGCTGTAATAGGCGGATAACACCCGGGTGCTGCATGTCGTAGAGGTGGGCGACCTGTTCGTCGGCGCGGTCTGCGGCCAGGGTGTATTGGAGCAGGTCGTTGGTGCCGATGGAAATGAAATCGAGGTAGCGGGCGAGTTCGCCCAGGGCCAGGGCGGCCGCCGGGACTTCGATCATGACGCCCACCTGCATGGCGGGGTCGAACGGCAGTTTCTTGCGCTTCAGTTCAGCCTTGGCCTGGTTCAGCAGTGAACGGACCTTGGCGATTTCCGCGATGCTCGTAATCATCGGGACCAGGCAACGGACCGGTCCTTCGGCGCTCGCTCTCAGGATCGCTCGCAGCTGGATTTTGAAGCGGTCGGAATCACGCAGGCACAGCCGTATGCCTCGTAGGCCAAGTGCCGGGTTGGCGTTGCGTATGGGTTCGGAAAAATCCGGCGACTGGGGCAACTTGTCGGCACCAAGGTCAAGGGTCCGGATGGTCAGCGGCCTGCCGTCCAGGATCCGCACCGCGGAGCGGTATTCAGCCAACTGGGCTTCCTCGTCCGGTGGGGGACCGTGCAGGTAAAGAAACTCCGTGCGGTACAGGCCAACGCCAGCTGCACCGGTTTGTACCGCCTGGTTGAACTCGGCCTCCCTCTCGGCGTTGGCCATCAGCACCACGGTTTCACCATCGAGGCTGACCGTGGGCAGCTCACGGATGGTTTCCAGGGCCTCGCGGAAGCGCCGTGTCTCGGCCTGTACTTCCTGGTAGTGCTTGCGGATCTTGCTGTCCGGGCTGGCGTAAACCAATCCCTTGCCACCGTCCACGATCAGGACTTCGCGCTCCCGCAGCAGGGTCTGGGCCCGCCGCACACCGAGCACCGCCGGTATGCCCAGGCTGGCGGCGAGGATGGCGGTGTGACTGTGAGGCCCGCCGTGCTCGGTGACGATGCCGCCAACGCCGCGTTCATGGAGGATGGCCAACTCTGCCGGGGTCAGCTCGGTGGCGATGACCAGGGTATCGGCGAGCCGGTCAGGGATGTTCTCGAAGTGCCGGCCCTCGTCCTGCGCGGTGAGTTTTCGTTGCACCAGGCGCACGACCTGGGCGATGTCTTCACCGCGGGTCCTGATGTAGGCATCGTCCATGTTGATGAACTCAAACAAGACGGCCTCGAGCTGGATTTGCAAGGCCCATTCCGCATTGCACAGCTCGTCGCGTATGTGTTGCTCGGTGTTCTGCCTGATGGTCGAATCGTCGAGCATCAGGATATGGGTCTGCAGGATCTCGCTGGCGGGCACGGCGACATTCTCGTCCATGCGGTTGGCCAGCTCGGTGAGCTGATCACGGGCTTCCTTGACGGCGTCGCGGTAACGCTGTATTTCTTTTTCGACGTCTTCCGGGGCAATACGGTGTTCGCCGATTTCCAGTTCGTTGCTGACCACGATGTGGCAGTGGCCAATGGCTATACCACGCGCGACCCCATGTCCGGTCAGCGCCAGCGTCATTCGCCTTCTCCGAACCGGTCGTTGATCAGTTCCAGGATGGCGTCCAGGGCAGCGGCCTCGTCGGGGCCGTCGGCGGTCACGACTAGCCCGGTGCCGATGGATGCGGCCAGGGTCAG
>JAZBOH010000137.1:0-112874 GCA_036351055.1 Lysobacterales bacterium | reverse complement strand
TGCACGAAGGCGGCGTAGAAGGCGGCGGCGCGGACCAGGTGTTCCACTTCGGTCTGCTCGTTTGCCGCGTGCGCAAAATGTTCGTGGCCGGGACCGAAGCCGATGCTCGGGATGCCGTGCATGCCGGCAGTGGCCACTCCGTTGGTACTGAAGGTCCAGAATCCTGTCTCTGCTTCTTCGCCAAAGGTCTTGCGGTATGCCGATTGCGCGGCCACCAGCGCCGGGGCGTCTTCCGGCATCTGCCAACTCGGGTAGTACTTGCGGGTTGTGTAGGTCAGGCCCGTGTGGCTTGGCACGGCATAATCCAGCACGGTCACGGTGGCGTTCGACGCCTTGACCGAAGGCAGGGCCAGGATTTGGGCCACCGAAGTTTCTTCCGTCTCCCCGACCGTCAGGCGCCGGTCGAGGTGGATGGTGCAACCATCGGCGACCGCACACAGGCTGGGTGAAACGGAACGGACTTCGCTGATCGTGACCGACCCCTTGCCCAACGGTTCGCGCGGCTCCAGCCTTTCATTCAGTGCCTCGATGTCGGCGATGATGGCCGCCATCTTGTAAATCGCGTTATCCCCCCGCTCCGGCGCTGAACCGTGGCAGGACACGCCGCTGGTGCTGACTTCCATCTCCATGCGCCCGCGTTGACCGCGGTAAATGCCCAGGCTGGTCGGTTCGGTCAGCAGCACCAGTTCGGGCTTCAAACCGACTTCATTGACCAGGTATTGCCAGCACAGGCCGTCGCAGTCTTCCTCCTGCACCGTACCCGTGACGTACAGGCTGATGTCAGCGGGCAGGCCGGCCTGTTTCAGCAGTGCGGCGGCGTAAACCGCCGAGGCCACGCCGCCTTTCTGGTCGCTGGTACCGCGCCCGAACAGGAGGCCGTTCTCCACGTCGCCGGAATACGGATCCCGGTCCCATTGCGCCGGGTCACCCACGTCGACCACGTCGACGTGCCCGTCGAGTGCAATGGTACGCGGCCCGTTGCCAACACGGCCGATCACGTTGCCCATCGGATCGATGGTGACCTCGTCAAAAGACAGGGCCTGCATTTCAGCGGCGATTCTTTGCACCACCGTCCCTTCCTGTGAACTGAGCGAGGGGATACGGATGATGTCCTGCATGAATCGCAGGAGGTCGCCTTCGACAGCCCTTGCCTGTGCCAGGAAATCCGTTTTCATGACTCCGCCTCCAGGCCGGTTGCGGCATTGAATGCAGTGATCAGGCCATCCCATTCATCCACCACCTCCTGCGAGAACACGGCTGCCCAGAAATCAGGGTCCCAAAGTTCGCGCAGTTCGTCGGCCGAGCGGCCCTGTTGCTCCACCCAGGTGAAATACTTGAAGTGGTGCAAGGCCTTGCGGTCGGCGTAATTCAGTTCGCGCACATGGTCGGTACTGGTGGCCTGCAGGTAACGCCCGTAGTGCTGGTCCGCCATCCGCGGCGTGTAGGCACCGTGTTTCGTTACCATTTCTTGCTCACGCGATGCATACAGTTCCATCGAATCGGTCAGCGGTGTGAAGATCACGTCCCGGCTGTCCATGTCGTAATAGCGGGCGGTCTTGATGCCGGCAACCAGGTTGCAGATGCTGGATATGCCGAGATCACCCAGTTTATCCACGGTGGCCTCGTCAATGCCCTCACGCAGCAGGCAGGCGCGGCCTTCCGCTTCGTTGAACAGGCGCATCAACTGCATGGTCTGCTCGTCGTCGATGGCAGCCACCATGTCGGTATTACGGGTGTTGTGGATCCAGGGTACGTGCTTGTCACCGATGCCCTCGATGCGGTGTTCGCCAAAGCCGAACGACAGCAGGGTCGGGCATTGCAGGGCTTCGGTGGCCACCACCCGGATACCGGGGTGGCGGGTTCGTAGAAAGTCGCCCGCAGCGATGGTGCCGGCCGAACCGGTGGCGCTGACCCAGGCAGACAAGCGCCGGCCGCCGAAATGCTTGCCGAATACACCTTCCACGAAAGAACCGGTGACGTGGTAGTGCCAGATGGCGTTACCGAACTCTTCGAACTGGTTGAAAATTACGATGTCGTCGCCGCGTTCATGCCGCAATTCGGCACACTTGTCGTAGATTTCCTTGACATTGGACTCGGTGCCAGGCGTGGCGATGATTTCATCGGTGCCGATTTCCTCCAGCCAGTCGAAACGTTCGCGGCTCATGCCCTCGGGCAGGATGGCCACGGCCGGGCAAGCCAGCAGGGCGCAATCGTAAGCGCCGCCGCGGCAGTAGTTGCCGGTAGAAGGCCACACCGCTTTCTGGCGCGTCGGGTCAAAATTCCCGGTCACCAGGCGCGGCACCAGGCAACCATAGGCCGCACCGACCTTGTGGGCCCCGGTGGGGAACCATTTACCCACGATGCCGACAATGGTCGCGTCCACGCCGGTCAGGGCGGGCGGGAATACGATCCAGTTGCCCTCGCCAAAGCCGCCGCCATGCGCCTTTGCTTCGTTTTTCCAGCTGATCCGGAACAGGTTGGCCGGATCCAGGTCCCACAGGCCCACGTCCTGCAGGCGTCGTGCGATGACGGGCGGGGCCGTTTGCGGATCCATTTGCTGGGCCAGCGTGGGCAACAGGATATTGCGTTCCCGGGCCCGGTCGATATTCCTGATCAGAACATCTTCGCGGATTTCAGGGATGAGCTTCATGATTCTCCTTCAAACGTCACAAACGGAATGGGCGAGCTGTCGCCCCATCCCAGTTCGACCTGGTCGAGGCCGGCTTTCATCGCCAGCAACAGCTGGTCCTGGTCAACAGGCAGGCTACGCACGCGCACACCGGTGGCCCTCTGGATGGCATTGGTAATGGCTGCACTGGTCGGAATGCTCGGCAATTCACCCACGCCCTTGGCGCCGTATGGACCCTCCGAGGTTTCGTGCTCGACGATATGCGAGACGATTTCCGGTGCGTGCTCGATGCGCGGCGCCGAGTAGCGGGCCATCACCGTGGTCCACGGCTGGCCCTGTTCCTGGATGTAGTGTTCGCTCAGGGCGTAGCCGATGCACATCACAATACCGCCTTCGACCTGGCCTTCGAGCGTCAGCGGGTTGATGGCGCGGCCCACGTCGTGGGCGGCAATCACCTTGCGCACGTGCACGGCGCCGCTGTCCATTTCGATTTCGCACAGCACGGCCTGGGCACAGAAGCCGAAGGCGAAATGCATGTCGCCACCCGTGCCAAGCGGCTGGGTCTGCGGTGCGTGGTACTCGTATTGCGCGGTCGTCGAGATACCATTTCGCGCAGCAGATGCGATGGAATCCGCGAGGCCGTCGCATTGGTTGCAGGCCGCCATCAGCCGCAGTCTCAGGCGCCTTGCTGCGAGCCTGGCGGCGTTGCCGCTGACATAGGTCTGTCGGCTCGCGGTGGTGGGACCGCCGTCCGGACAATAGTCGGTATCACCGAGCAGCACGCTGACGCGGCTGCGCGGAAGGCCCAGTTCCTCGGCGGCACATGCCGCCAGTACGGCGGGCAGTCCCTGCCCCAGTTCAGCTGAAGATATGCGCACCTCGGCTCTCGGCTTGTCCTCGTCATCCAGCCACAGCCCGACCTCGGCCGTGGCCTGGTCCGGCGCGCCGCCGCCGAGCCCGGTGTTCTTGTAGCCGACCGCCAGCCCCCAGGCAAAACGGCTGCCGCCCTCCTCCCAGGTCCAGCGGAAGTCATCACTGCGCATGTCGGCATTGACGCGGTCGATACACTCGTTCAGACCAACGCTTTCCCGCATCAGCTGGCCGGTACAGGTCACCGAGCCAACGTCCAGGGTGTTCTTGCGGCGCAGTTCGACGGGGTCCATGCCGAGTTTGCCGGCCAGGATGTCCATATTGCTTTCCACCGCAAAACAGCTCTGCGAGACGCCGAAGCCGCGGAAGGCGCCACAGGGCGCGTTGTTGGTGTACGCCGCCAGGCAGTCAACCTTCACATGCGGCACGTCGTAGGGGCCGGAGGCATGGGTGGTGGCTCGGGTCAGCACTTTCTCACTGAGGCTGGCATAGGCGCCGCCGTCGCCGTAAATCGTGCTTTGTACGGCAGTAAGCTTGCCGTCCCTGGTGGCACCGGTGCGGATCCGGATCACGGTGGCATGCCGCTTGGGGTGAAACAGCAGGCTTTCCTGCCGGGAATAGAGCATTTTCACGGGGCGCCCGGTAACCTCGGCCAACAGGGCGGCGTGAATCTGTCCCGCGATGTCTTCCTTGCCGCCAAAACCGCCGCCCATCAGGGTGGCAACGATACGCACCGCCTCGGGTTCCACGCCCAGCGCGGCAGCGACCTGGTCACGGTCCGCGTAGGGAATCTGGCTGCCCACGTAAACCGTGGCCTTGTCGTGCACCGCGGTTTCACCGCGCTGAGCCCTGTGATCGTGGTGCCCGTCGAATACCGCCGGGTCGTAGCCCGCCGGCACAGCGATCGAACATTCGGGTTCGAGGAAGAGATGCTCAACGGTGGGCGTACGGTAGGTGCGGTCGACCACGACATCGGCCGCTGAGAATCCTTCTTCGATATCGCCCTTGGCTACCTTGATATGCTTGAGCAGGTTACCGTCAGGCCAGTCCTCGTGCACCAGCGGTGCACCGGGTTTCAGGGCATCGACCGCACTGGATACGGCAGGCAGTTCCTCGTAGCCCACCTGGATCAGGTCCAGCGCCTCGGCCGCGATTTCCTTGCTATCGGCCGCGACAATGGCGACCGCGTCACCGGCATAACGCACCTTGCCGCTGCACAATACCGGCCAGTCGACCACCACCAGGCCATGCCGTTTGCGGCCCGGCACGTCTTCATGGGTCAGCACGGCTTGCACACCGGGTAGTTCAAGCGCCGCCGAGGTATCGATGTAGCGTATCCGGCCATGCGGAATACCGGCACGCAGCGTACGCGCGTGCAGCATGCCGGGAAACTGGTAGTCGTCGGTGAAGCGGGCCCGGCCTGTGAGCTTGGCAAGGGCATCCGGGTTGGGTTGCGCCTTGCCGATTTCCTGCTCCGGGGCACGTGTCTCGGGAATATAGGGTTTCGATTCCTGGCCGGAAGCCTGCAGCACCGCCCGGATCACGCTCTGGTAACCGGTGCAGCGGCAGGATGTGTCCTTCAGGGCGGCTTTCACATCGTCGGCGCTTACGGTTTCTCCGGCCGCGGCCTTTTCGTCCAGCAGTGCCTTGGAGGTCATGATCAGGCCGGGGGTGCAGATGCCGCACTGCACCGCGCCGTGGTCCTGGAACGCCTGCTGCAGCGGGTGCAGCAAGCCGTCGGCGGACAGGCCTTCAATGGTTTCCACCCGTGCGCCCTGCGCTTTGAAAGCGGGATACACGCAGCTATTGACCGGCGTGCCGTCGACCAGCACGGTGCAGATTCCGCACTCGGCCTCGTTGCAGCCGACCTTGGTGCCGGTCAGGCCCAGGTCTTCGCGCAGCACCCGTGCCAGGTAGCGGGACTGCGGCACATCCAGTTCGAACCGTTTTCCATTCACCGTCAGGTTCAGCTTGCTCATTGTGCACGCTCCCCGTTGCCGTCGACGGCCCGTTGGGTTGCCCGGGCCAGCACCCTGGGCAAGTGGGTGCGGACCATTTCCTCGCGGTACTCCCGGCTGGCCCGGTACTTGCTGTCGCGCAGGGTCAGCTTGCCCAGTGCAACCTCGGTCGCCTCTTCGAAACGTTCGCTCGTGGCCGGGCCGGACACCAGGAATTCCATCGCCTTGATGGCGAGGTGCGGTATTGGCCCGGCGGGACCGATGCTGATGCGTGCCGCAACAATGTCGTGCTGCCCGTCGAGCTGCAGGCAGGCGGCCATCGAGATCATGGGCAGGGCCACCCCTTGCGGCCGCATCACGCGGTAAAAGGCGGAACCGCAGAGTGGCCCCGTGGGTTTGAAGCGCAGCCGGGTCAGCAGCGTGCAGTAAGGGTCGATTGCACTCAGGCCGGGCCCGAGGAAAACATCGGCCAGGGGCGTCCAGCAGCGGCCCGTGTTGTCGGCCGTTTCCACCTCGCCATCCAGGGCCAGCAAGCCGATGGTGCCGTCCCCGGCGGGCATGGCGTGGGCTATGTTGCCGGCCAGCGTGGCCACGTTGCGCACCTGCGGCCCGCCGATCACACCGCAGCTCTCGGCCAGGCAACTGCCGTGCCGGACGATGTCCTCGTTTTGCGTGATCATGGTGTGGGTTGCGCCACAACCGATCACGATATAGCCGTCTGCGCGGGTGATGCCAGTCAGCCCTTCGATCCGGGTGGGGTCAACCATGGCTTCCGGCGCCGGGCAGCGCCCCTGGCTGATGTCCAGCAGCAGATCGGTGCCCCCGCCCATCACCCTGGCCACGCCACTGTAACGATCCAGCAGGGCGACAGCCTCTTCAACCGAGGCCGGCGCGTGGTAGTGCTTCCAGTGTTCCATCATTCGATCCTTGCCCAGATATTGGCCGCCCTCTCCCGGCAGCGTGCCCGGACGGCGTTTTCATCAATGTGTGTCATGCGCCCTTCATCCACGACGACCCGGCCCCGGGCGATCGTGCTGCGCACACGGGCAAAACCCAGCCCGAACAGCAGGTGCCCGTAAAAGGTGCCGGCGTTCAGCGGCGTAAACGGCAGGTACTCCGGGATCACGATATCGGCCAGCTGGCCCGGTTCAAGCGAGCCGCGCACCTCGGGGAACAGGCGGTTGCAAATGGTACGGTTGCTTTCCAGCAGTGACTGGCAGGCTTCGACAAACGCCAGGGTCGGGTCGCGCTGACTGCAACGCTGGGACAGGTAGAACGCACGGGCCTGGGAAATCATGTGCGAGGACATCCCATCCGTGCCCAGGCCGACCATGACGCCGCGTTCCAACATCTCCAGCACGGGAGGCAGGCCAACCCCGTTGTTCATATTGGATTCCGGGTTGACCACCAGCAGGGAATCCGTCGAATGCAACAAGTCCATTTCACGTGCGTCCAGGTAGACGCCGTGCACGAAGATTGATTTCGGTCCGGGAATGCCAAACTCGAGGAAACGGTCCATCAGGCCCTGGCCGTAATGTTCCCGGACCAACCGCGGGTCCGCCAGGTCCTCGGCCGCGTGCACGTGGAAGCCGGCATCGAGACTGCTGGCGCTGTCGGCACAGCGCTCCAGCGTTTTCGTACCCAGCGTCATCAGGGCGTGCAGGCCGAACATTGCCGCCATCTGGCCATCATTCGAATCGCGGCACTTGCGGATATAGCGTTCGTTCTCTTCGATGCCCTCGCCTTCCCGGTTGCGGTCGGACACCTCGTAACAGAGGCAGCCGCTCAGGCCGATGTCCCGGAAGGCGCGTTCGACCTGGTCCAGGCTGCCGTCCACGCAGGACGGGGAGGCGTGGTGGTCGATCACGGTGGTGCAACCTGCACGGGCCGCGTCGATCAGCGCCAGCAGGGAAGAGTAATAGACGTCTTCGGCGTCCAGCGCCCGGTCGAGCTTCCACCACATGCGGGACAGGATCTGCTCGAAATTCCGGGCTGGCTCACCCGGTGGCGTGAAGCCCCGCGCAAATGTGGAATACAAATGGTGGTGGGTATTGATCAGGCCGGGCATCACCACGTTGCCGGCCGCGTCGATGGTGCGGTCCGGGGTGTAACGGTCATCCGGGAAATCACCTACATCAACAATTTTGCTGTCCTCGATGTAGACCTTGCCGTTTTCAATAAAGCGGTTCTGTTGGTCGAGTGTCACCAGGTTTCCGCCCTTGATCAGCAGGGATGCCATATGCCTACTCCTGTTCCTCGAAGGCCGGCGCCGGGATGCAACCTTTCCCATCACCCGCCGCGGCAGGAAGGTACGGGAGCGAAGCGGCCAGGCCTTTCAGCAAGACGTACATCGTGGCGCAGGGCTGCAGGGTGAGTTGTTCCGATCCGGTCACGCCGGGTGCTGGCTCGATATTCCGCAGCCGGAAACCTGCCATGTCAATGCTGGCATGAAATTCCGGGCCGCGGTACTCCAGCTTTTCCGCCAGCTCGATTCGGTGGGTCTTACCCCGCCAGCGGGCCTCCATGACAGGCTTGCCATTTGCTTCCCGCCACCATGTGAACGCATTATCCTGTGCCGCTTCGAATTCAAGCCGGTCCGCATACAGCCTGGGCTTGTCGCGGTACGGTTCCCCTGCGGTCGGGCAGAAAGTCACGCAGTTGCCGCACTCGTTGCAGAAGTCGGCCAGCACGGCGATCTGGAATGCCTGGGCTGCCCGGAATATTTTTCCCGGCCCGGTCGTGATTCGACCCGCGTCCCAGCCAAGCGAGGGCAGTTGCACTTCGAAAGGATCAGACCGCCAGGTCTGCAATGCGAGGTTTGGGCATACGCTGACGCAGAGGCTGCAATAGCGGTGGCAATCCAGGCAGCGTGCGGCCTCTTTACGCGCCTGCTCTTCGCTATAACCGTAAACCACTTCGCCGAAGTTCTTGCGGTCCGCCAGTGGCGAGTGCGGCACGGGAACCCGCCACTCACGCCGACTGCGGCGAAGCAACAAGTCATCAGTATCGAAGGCCGCCACACTCGGGGGAGTGGAGCCGTTGCTACGGTGATGCAGGATGCTCTGCGCGATGGCCTTGCCGTCGGCGGCCGCTTCCACGATGGACGAAGGCCCGTCATTGACCACGTCACCGCCGGCAAAGACACCAGGCAGCGATGTCTCGAATGTCTCCGGGTCGGCGTCGATATAGCCCCATGGGTTCAGGTTAATCGGTTCACCATCAAAAAAATCGAGTACGGCGTGTTGCGAAATGGCCAGGATCAGGGTGTCCAGCGGCACTTCGAAATCAGAACCCGGAATTTCGTGCGGAACCTTTCGCCCGGAAGCATCGCGGTCACCGCGGTATTCCATGCGCCGGCAGACCATGCCCGTCAAGCGGCCGTCCGTGCTCAACAAGGCCTGGGGCCTGGCCATCTCGACCACGTCGATGCCTTCCTGCAACAGGCAGGCGACCTCTTCACGGTCCGCCGGCATCTGGTCGATGCTGCGGCGGTAGATCACGCTCACCCGGCTTTCTCCGGGAGCGAGCCGCCACGCGGTTCGAGCACAGTCCATGGCGGTATCGCCGGCGCCGATGATGCCGATACGCGGCCCGACCGGAACCGGCCTGCCTTCCCGGGCCTGGCGCAAGAAATGCAGGGCGTCCATCACGCCGTCGGCGTCCTCGCCGGCCAGGCCCAGCTTCTTGCCGAGCTGGGCGCCGACCATGATGGCCACGTTTTCGAAACCGTCCGCGCGCAGGTCCGCGAGCCGGAAATCCCTGCCGGCCTCGCATTCGTAGTGGATTTTCACACCCAGGCGATGCAATTGCGCCAGGTCCTGGGCGATCACTTCACCGGGCAAGCGGTATTCCGGAATGGCGCCACCCACCATGCCGCCGGCATAGGCATGTTTTTCGAAGATCTCGACCTGTAAACCAGCCTGCGCCAGTTCGCGGGCGGCCGCCATGCCACCGGGCCCGGCGCCAATAATCGCCACTTTCGGGCCATCCGGCTGAGCGATTGCCGCAGTTGCCGGATTTTCACGCTGGTCCATGATGAAGCGCTTGATCTGGCGGATCGCCAGCGGCTCGTCCAGGTGGGTGCGTACGCAAACCGGTTCACAAAGGTGGTCGCAGACCCGGCCCAGCATGGCCGGCAACGGGTTGTCCTGCAACGTGATTCCTGCCGCCTTTTCCAGGTCCCCTTCCCGTACAGCCTGCATGTAACGGGGAACGTCCTGGTTCACCGGGCACTGGTCGGTGCAGGGCGCCTCGATACAGTCAAACAGGTCCAGTTCGCGACGGGTTTTACTGTGCGAGGTATGGAAGCTGCCTTTTTTCAGCAAGTGTTCAGAACGTGTTTCGGCGGCGTAGCGTGCGAGGTTGAAGCGTGCCGCGGCGGCCGTCCCGCCGGAAAACGAATCGGAGCCGGTGGTTTTGATAATGAACTCGTCCAGGCTGTCCGCACCCGCCTTGTCGAAGGCATCCCGCGTGTTTTCCAGGTACTGCAGCATGCGCAGGTAGCCGCCGGTTTTCAGCAGGTCGGAGCAAACGGTGATCGTTTGCATGCCCGAGGCGAGCATATGGGGCGCGTTGAAGCAGTCGATCCCGGCGCAGAAAGACATGGGCAAGCCGCCCTCGAAGGTTTCGGCCAATTCCTGCGCGAGGTTGACCGAAATCGCGTGCAGGGGGCGCCCGGAGAGGTACATCATCTTCTCGGAGCCGTCGAACACCGTGCGGTGATTTTCCACTTCCAGCGTATTGGTCAGCTTGACACCGAAATCCAGGCCGGCGCCGGCAGCGGTCTTTTGCAAGCCCTGCAACAGGGGCACGGCGTCGGCGTATTCCAGGTCGTGCCCGAATGCCTCGTCGGGCACGGTCACGTCACCATAGCCCAGGTCCTCGTGCAAAATGCCGCGCACACGCTCCGGCCCCAGCAGGGTGGGGTTGCACTTGACGAAGGTATGCAGCCCGCGCTCTTTCAACAGGTATTCACAGATGCTGCCGATTTCCCCGGGCGGGCAGCCGTGCATGGTGGACAGGGTCACGCTGTCGGACATGCGGTCCGGGACGGCAACATCGGCCATGCCGGGATAAAAAACGGTGATCTGCTCGAGCAGCGCTTGCTTGAATTCCGCGCAATCCTGCGCCTGGTCCAGGAACCACTGAATATTGGGCTTTTGTATGCCGGCCAGGTCGTAACCCACGCTGAGATTGAAAACCACGCCGGGTGTTTCCCCGGGGAAACCCAGCTTGCGGTGCAGCGCATGGATCAGGACCCAGGCGCGCAGGTACTCATCGAAGGACTGGTGGACCTTCAGTTCCTGCGACCACTCGACGTTGTAACCCTCGTCTTCCATGTCGATACAGGGTTTCGAGACGTTCAGCTCGTCTATCGTCTGGACCGTTTTCAACTCGATGTACCGGGCGCCGCACAGCCAGGCCACCACGATGTTTTGCGCCATCTGGGTATGCGGACCGGAGGCCGGGCCAAAAGGCGTTTCCAGCGGGTGGCCAAAAGCGGTCGTACGGAAGGCATCTGTGCTTCCCGGGACAAAGAAGTGACGGCGCGGGACGCCAAATATCGAATCGCGGGCCTCGAGCTCCTCGAACACCCATTTGAAGAGCTGTTGTGGCGCTATGGGCTGGAAGAGATCAGACATGTTCAGCTGCACCCTGGAATGGCGGCAAAGGGTGGTTTTTCGATATAGCGCCCGGCACCCCTGGCGACATCCAGTTTTCCGTCGCTATACACCACCCTGCCCTGGCTGATGGTATGCGAGGCGCAGCCCTTGACCTGCATGCCTTCAAACACGTTGAAGTCCACGTTCTGGAAGTGCGTTCTGGCAGAAATGGTCTTGCTGGCCTGCGGGTCCCAGACCACGATATCGGCGTCCGCACCCTCCGAGATACTGCCTTTGCGGGGGTAGATATTGAAGATTTTCGCCGCGTTGGTCGACGTCAGGGCGACAAATTCATTCATGCTCAGCCGGCCGGAATTGACGCCATGCTGCCACAGGACTTCCATGCGGTTTTCGACGCCCGCCGTGCCGTTCGGAATCTTGCGGAAATCATCTCGACCCATGGCCTTGTCGGTTTGGCAGAAACTGCAGTGATCGGTTGCCGTGGTCTGCAGATCGCCGGACTGCAAACCCCGCCATAAAGCTTCCTGGTGCTCCGGCGCACGGAACGGCGGGCTCATCACGTGGGCGGCGGCCCGTCTAAAGTCCGCATCCCGGTAAACGGAGTCATCCACCACCAGGTGTCCGGCAAGCACTTCACCGAAGACCTGCTGACCCTCGCCACGTGCCCGCTGGATGGCCTCGAGCGACTGGCGGCAGGAGTTGTGCACGATGTAGACCGGGATACCCACGACCTCGGCGATCCGGATCGCGCGGTTGGCCGCCTCGCCTTCCACGGCGGGCGGGCGGGAAAGCGGATGCCCTTCGGGCCCGGTGGTCCCGCTGTCGATTACCTGTTGCTGCAGCAGGTAAACCAGGTCGCCGTTTTCAGCATGGCACGTGACAAGGGCGCCCAGTTCACGGGCTTTCGTGAAGCTTTTGAACAGCACCTCGTCATCGGCCATGATCGCGCCCTTGTAGGCCATGTAGTGCTTGAAACTGTTGACGCCGTGGTGCCTGACCAGGGCCTCCATGTCCGCAGCGACGCTATCGTCCCACCAGGTCACCGAGACATGGAAGGAGTAGTCGGCCACGGATTTTTCAGCCCACTGCCGCCACTGGCGGAACGCATCCATCATGCTGTTCCCGGGATCGGGCACGACGAAATCCATGATCATCGTGGTGCCGCCCGCGAGCGCCGCCGCCGTGCCGGTTTCGAAATCGTCGTTGCTGACCGTGCCCATAACGGGCAATTGCATATGCGTGTGCGGGTCGATTCCACCGGGCATGACGTACTGGCCGCCGGCATCGACAACCCTGGCAGCGGCTGGCGCCTCCAGGTCCGGACCGACCGCCCGGATGATGCCGCCGTCACACAGCACATCAGCCCGCAGGCTGTGTTCGGCCGTAACCACCGTTCCACCCCTGACCAGAACTGCCATGCGTCTCGCTCCGGAATGCAAACCAGCCTTGAATTTAACACCTATTAAGGCGTTAAGGGTGCGTTCCGGACCGGCATCGTGACCCTGATCAGGCCGCGCAGAGCAGGCCACCGGCAATCACTCGCGGTGGCGGGTTATACTTCGGCCTGGCGTGCTGAACACACCGTGGAATTGACTTTGGAACCCGGGCCGAGACCATATGACTCCTGAAGAATTTCGCCTTGCCGGCCATGAACTGATCGACTGGATTGCCGACAACCGCCAGGGTATCGAATCCCTGCCGGTCAGGGCCCAGGTCGCCCCCGGCGAGGTGCGCAATGCCCTGCCCGCTTCACCGCCGGAAAAAACCGTTTCCTTCCAGCAACTGATGTCGGAGCTGGAACGGGTCGTGGTGCCCGGTATCACCCAGGTCCAGCACCCCATGCACTTCGGCTGGTTTCCTTCCAACGCGTCGCTCTCTTCCGTGCTGGGGGATATCACTTGCGCCGGTCTCGGCACACTGGGTATTTCCTGGGAAAGCTGCCCTGCCCTGACCGAGGTCGAGGAAGTGGTGTGTGACTGGATGCGGCAACTGGCCGGGCTTCCGGAGGAATGGAAAGGCACCATCCACGACACGGCTTCCACGGCCTGCGTGACCGCGCTGATGGCGGCACGGGAGCGGCAGAGCGATTATTCCGAGTTCGGCGGTGGCCTGCAGTCCCTGGACAAGCCTCTGGTGGTCTACAGCACCGACCAGGCGCATTCCTCGGTGGTCAAGGCGGCCTTGCTGGCCGGGTTCGGCCAGGACAACCTGCACTGGATTGCCACCGACCCGAAAACCCACGCCATGTCCGTGCCCGACCTGGAAAAAGCCATGGCCAAAGACGTGGCCGCAGGCCGGGTGCCCGCCGCTGTTGTCGTATCGCTGGGTTCCACCGGCGTGACTGCTTTTGACCCGGTCGGTGAAATCGTACGGGCCGCGTCCGGCCACGGCGCCTGGGTGCACGCGGATGCTGCCATGGCCGGCAGCGCCATGCTGCTGCCGGAGTGCCGCCACCTGTTCGAAGGCATCGAAAAGGCCGACTCGATCTCCTGGAATCCGCACAAATGGATGGGGACCATCCTCGACACATCCTTGTTCTACGTGCGCGACCCCTTAACGCTCAACCGCGTGATGTCCACCAACCCCAGTTACCTGCGTTCCGCGGAGGATGGACAGGTGACGCAATACCGGGACTGGGGCATCCCGCTGGGCAGGCGTTTCCGGGCGCTGAAACTGTGGTTCCACCTGAGCCTGGATGGCCCGGAAGCCATCTGTGAGCGCCTACGCCGTGACCTGGCAAATGCCCGCTGGCTGGAAAAACAGGTCAGGCAGTCAGAAAACTGGAAAGTGGTTTCGCCCCTGACCCTGCAAACGGTATGCATCCGGCACGAACCGCCGGGCCTGGAAGGCGATGAACTGGACTGTCATACCCTGGATTGGGTAAATGAAATCAACCGCTCGGGCGCGGCTTTTCTGACCGCATCCCTGTTGGACGGGCGCTGGATGGTACGCGTATCGGTCGGCGTCGAGTCAACTGAAAGGGAACATGTTCAATCTCTCTGGGAACTGCTTCAAAGTTCGGCCACGCGCTGCCTGCCCTGAGATGTTTTTCGCCGGATTGCCCGGCATGGGCCTACCGGGATTCTTCCAGGGCAAACCTTACCGCGGCGTCGGCGTGAATGGCAGTCGTGTCGAATAGGGGCACATCGGTATGCGCCTGGCCGACCAGCATGCTGATCTCCGTGCAACCCAGGATGACGGCCTCGGCGCCTTGCGCGGCCAGGGCATCAATGATGCCAAGGTATGACTTCCTTGAATCGACACTGACCCTGCCCAGGCAGAGCTCCTGGTAAATCACGTCGTGCACCAGCTTGCGCTCAGCCGCGGAAGGGACCAGAACATCGATCCCGAACCGATCGCGAAGCCGGCCTTTGTAAAACGCCTGATCCATCGTGAATGCCGTGCCGAGTAATCCGACCATGCTCACGCCGCTACGCTGCAGTTCCTGCGCGGTTGCATCGGCAATATGCAGCAAGGGAATGTTGATGGATCGCGCGATCTCTTCGGCCACGATGTGCATCGTATTTGTGCAGATCACCAGGAAATCAGCACCCGCGGACTCGACGTTTGCAGCCGCACTGGAAAGCACTTTCGCAGCACCCTCCCAGTCCCCCTGGCGCTGCAGAATTTCGATCGGCTCGAAATCAACGCTGTACATCACAATTTTTGCCGAGTGAAGTCCGCCCAGGGCATTTTTCACGCCCTCGTTGATGGCACGGTAGTACTGCGCCGTACTTTCCCAGCTCATTCCACCCAGGAGGCCCGTGGTTTTCATGGCAGCAGCATGAACCTATTGCTCCGCCGCCACTAACGACCTGCAGTTGCCGAGTTCCACTGAATCCGCCGGCTGCACACTGCACAGGTCTTCCAGCTGCAGCTGGAAACCGGACAGGGCGGACTGTTCCGGGTGTTGTTCCCGGTCCCATTTTTCAAGGGCGGCCGAAGTTTTTTGCAGGTTGCGGAAGTTGGCCCCGACAAACAGTTCATCCAGCGACTGGGCCCCGTCAAACAGCCCCCTCGTGGACTGCAGGACCAGTTCATCATTTTCGGGCGCCATGCGCACGACTGACTGCACGTAGTGAGCCCACCAACGAATCCGTGTCGCATCGCCACTGGAATCCTCGAAAGCCTTTTTGCGCCAGTCCAGCGCCAGCGGAATGTTGCCCTGCTGTTCTTCCAGGTAAGCCAGGTAGCTCATGAAATAGTATGGCGTGTTGGATTTTTCGATCTCGGCAAGCAGCAACTGCCGCGCATCTTCTACCAGCCCGGCGTCCAGGTAGATTCCGGTCAGGGTACTGATCACGCTCTGACGGGAGTATTTGCCGCTGGTTTTTTCATCGGCGGCCTGTCCGTCGGCGCGGATGGCGGCAACGACGTCATCGGGCAGTGGGCGGGTCTTTTCTTCGTCGCCCTGGAAGTGAAACTCCAGGTAAGGCGACCAGCCGGACAACTGCCTGGCGGTGGACAGGCGATCGTCGTGACGGTGGTCCTTCACGACCGTCGCCCACTCCTTTTGCAGGCTCTCGATTTCGGCGTCATGTTCGCCAAATACCGCGGAAATCTGTGACGGGTTGGATGTCAGGTAATCCCAGCAGGCAAACATCAACTCAGGCGTGTTGATGATCGCCCGAAGTTTTTCAGGGTCAGCCATGGCGGAGTCTTTGCCGGAAAGCGACACCAGGTACTGCAGGTAGAATCGGGCGCTGATCTCGGGATGCCGCTCCGTGGTGACTTCGCTCAGGGCATTGAAGAACTCCGGCGGCGTGCCTTCGGGCAGGGCTTTCTCATTGTCGTACCAGGAGTAGTAGGCCAGGCGCCGCAAATCCGTGTCGGCCAGGAGTTCAGGTGCTTCCAGTGCCGTTGCGACCAACTGGCTGGTCGGGCGCATACTGTCCAGGCTCAGTTCCAGCACCGTGTTGTAGGCCGAAATGTCGATACCGGCATGCAGGCGGGTCACTTCCTCAGTCTCCGGGCTGAACACGATCATCGTGGGGTACACCTTGGTGCCGAACTTCTCACCGTAAAGCTGCGCACGCTCGGTATCGCCATCGAGGTAGACCGGTATGAAGAGTTTCGACTGGGCAATAAATTGCTGGCTCTTGAAAACCGTTTGCCTGATTTCCACGCAGGGCGGGCACCAGACCGCACCCCAATACAGGAATACAGGCTTGTTCTCAGCTCGCGCCAGTTCAAAGGCCTCTTCAACGCTGCCTTCGAACCACTCTATTTCTTCTTTTTTTACTTCCTGCACGGGAGCTGCCTGGACAGGAACGGCTTCAGCCGCCGCGGAGGCTTCCTGTTCCGAGCCTGCAGGCTGGTCACAGCCCGATAGTGCCATCATGACAAAAAAGACAATGGCAAACAGCGTACTTTTCATGATCATGGTATTCCCCGTCGAATCAAGCTGCTTAATCTACCGAACCTCGAGCGCCTGCGACAGGTCCTGAATCAGGTCTTCTGCATTTTCCAGGCCAACGGAAATTCGCATATCGCCCAGGGATATGCCGAGGTCCGCGAAACGTTCAGGCGGTAACTCCTTCAAATAGCTGATCGCCGGCGCATACACCAGGCTTTCGTGCCCGCCCCAGCTGACGCCAATCCGGAAAACTTCCAGGGCATTGAAAAAGGACTTGATGCGGTCCAGTTCGCTCCAGGCCAGGGTAAAACCCATCAACCCGGTAAATCCTGTCATTTGTGCCCTGGCCAGCTCGTGTTGAGGATGGCTTGGCAAGCCCGGGTAATGGACTTTCGCCACGTTCGGGTGAGCCTCGAGGAAAGCAGCCACCACCATCGCGTTTTCCTGGTGGCGTTCGAGCCGCATCGGCAGGGTGCGCAGCGAACGGGTTATCAACCAGGAGGTGAACGGGGCGACGGTGGCGCCCAGCAGTTCGGACTCGTTATTGGCAATGCTGCGAATCCGTTCGGGAGAGGAAATGATCACGCCGGCCACGATATCGGAGTGCCCGCCCAGGTACTTCGAAACGGAGTGGACTTCGATGTCTATGCCCAGGTCCAGCGGCTTCTGGTAAAGAGGCGTTGCCCAGGTATTGTCGATCAGGGTGGTAATCCCCCGGCGCCTGGCCAACCGCGCCACGGCCGCGATGTCCTGCAGGCTGAAAACGACCGAGGACGGGCTCTCGAGGATAACCAGGCGGGTCTGGTCCGTGAGGGCGTTCTCAAATTCGGCGGGATCTTCTCCGGATACGAAGGTAACGGAGATATTCATTTTGTCCCGCAGGTAGCAGTTGATGAAATTGTTGCTTGGCCCGTAAATATTCTTGACGGCCACGATGTGATCCCCTGGCGACAATACATGCAGAATCGCGGACGACACCGCCGCCATGCCCGATGCGGTCAGGCGGGCGTGGTAGCCCTCACCGGCAAGGGCGGCTATTTTTCGTTCAGCGAGGACCGTCGTGGGGTTGGAAAGACGGGTGTAGATGGACCTTCCGAACCGTTCGTCGAAAGCCGCGTCGATGTCGTCCCAATCTTTGAATGTAAAGAGGGAATTCTGGAACATGGGCGGCACCACTGCCCCCTGGCAGCCCTCCCCGTCTTCACCCAGGTGACAGATCAGCGTTTCGATACCCGGTTTCATCACTAAGCCAGCAGGCCGGTCAAACGCCCCCGTATCAGGGTCTCTGCCTCGGCCATGATGCGGTCGATAAGCTCCTTGCAGGACGGTATGTCGTGTATCAATCCCGCCACCATGCCGCAACTCCAGGCGCCCGCGTCCATATCGCCCTCCTGCAAGACTTTGCGGTTTTGTTTTCCGGCGACCAGGTGAACGATGTCGGTAATCTCGACCTGCTCGCCAATTTTCGCTTTTGCGCGTTCTATTTCGAGAATCTTTTCAACGGCCTCGTTGCTCAAAACGCGTTCGGTATTGCGAATCGGGCGCATGATCAAGCGGGTGTCCAGTTCACTGGCCGCGACAATAGCCCGTTTCACGTTCTCATGCACCGGAGCTTCCCGGGTTACCAGGAAACGGGTGCCCATGTTCATGCCTTCAGCCCCCATCGCCAGCGAAGCCACCAGGCTTCGTGCATCCGCCATGCCGCCGGACGCCACAAACGGAATGCTCAGTTCCTCCGCGGCTCTCGGCAACAGGATCATGTTGGGAATATCGTCTTCCCCCGGATGGCCTCCACATTCAAAACCGTCGACGCTGACCGCGTCGCAACCGATCGACTCGGCTTTCAGGGCGTGCCTGACCGAGGTGCACTTGTGGATGACCTTGATCCCCGCCTCCTTGAGCCTCGGCAGGTGAGCCTGCGGATTACGGCCAGCCGTTTCGACAACGCTCACGCCACCTTCAATGATCGCATCGATGTATTCGGGGTACGGTGGTTCTGCAAATGACGGCAGGAACGTCAGGTTGACGCCAAAGGGTTTCTGCGTCATGTCGCGGCACCGCGCGATCTCCCTGGCGAGGTCATCGGGCGTGGGCTGGGTCAGCCCGGTGATGATTCCCAGGCCACCGGCATTGGAAACCGCTGAAGCCAGTTCGGCATAGCCCACATAGTGCATTCCACCCTGGATGATCGGGTGCTCGATATTCAGTAATTCGGTAATTCTGGTTTTCATTGATAAGCTTCCTGGGCGGTTGTGACCGTAAGATCGTAGAAAGGGGAATCAGCCAGGGTTGATTATTTCCCTCTCCCGGGGTCATTATCAACCGACAATGCGCGCAATCGCCACAAAACAAGAACCCAAAAGAAAAATGCAGCAATGAAGTCAGCACCCATCGACAAGGCGATATTCTGGCCCGCATTGCTGGTTGTCCTCGCAGCTGTCACCCCCATTATTCTGTATCCGGAGACGAGCAGCGACGTGCTGGACAGCATGCTGGGTGCCGTCACCAACAACCTCGGCTCCATGTTCCTGTGGTTCACGGTAGCCTGTTTCAGCCTGCTCATGTGGCTGGCGTTTGGGCGTTACGGCACCGTGCGCTTCGGTGGTGCAGATACCAAACCGGAATTTCGCACCATGAGCTGGATTGCCATGCTCTTTTGCGCCAGCATCGGCACCGCCCTGCTGTACTGGGCGACCATCGAGTGGGCGTACTATTACCAGGCCCCGCCCTTCGGCATAGAGGCACGCACGCCCGAGGCAGCGGAATGGGCCGCGATGTATGGCATGTTTCATTGGGGGCCAATGGCGTGGGCCCTGTATTCGGTGCCAGCCCTGCCTATCGCCTATGCCTTCCACAACCGCAAGATACCGTTCCTGCGGATTTCGCAGGCCTGTCGCGGCGTCATCGGCAAGCACGCGGACGGGCCACTGGGTAAACTGATCGACGTGCTGTTCATTTTTGGCCTGATCGGCGGCACCGGGACTTCACTGGGCCTGGGTACCCCGATCATTTCGGAATCGATCAGCGCCCTGTTTGGTTTCGAGCGCAGCTTCAGACTGGACGCGTTCGTTATCGTCATCTGGACCGCCATATTCGCCACCAGCGTGTGGCTTGGCCTCGACCGGGGAATCCGGCGCCTTTCCGACGTGAATATCTGGCTCGGCATTTTCTTGCTGGCATTTGTTTTCCTGTTCGGCCCGACCTTGTTCATCATCGACAGTTTCACCAACAGCATCGGCCTGCTGGCAGCCAACTTCCTGCAGATGAGTTTTTACAGCGACCCGCTCAGGCAGTCTTCATTCCCACAAACCTGGACGGTGTTCTACTGGGCCTGGTGGATTGCTTATGCACCGTTTATGGGCCTGTTCGTGGCGCGCATCTCACGCGGCCGCACCATCCGTGGCGTGATCGCAGCCAACCTGGTCTGGGGCAGCCTTGGCTGTTGGTTGTTCTTCGCCGCTTTTGGCAACACATCCTTGCATTACGAGCTAAGTGGCGTGGTCCCGGTCATCGACATCATGAACGAGTCATCACCCCAGGCCGCCATCGTCGCCGTGATCGAAGCCCTGCCGATGGGTGCTTTCATACTGACCCTGTTCATCGCCATGTGCTTCATTTACTCCGCAACCACGCTCGATTCCTCGGCGTATACGATTTCCGCCGTCGCTTCCAAAAACCTGGTTGCGGGCGAGGCCGAGCCCCGGCGTTGGAACCGCATGTTCTGGGCTCTGGCACTGGGTACCGTGGCATTGGCGCTGATGTACCTGGGGGGCTTGAAACCCTTGCAGACTGCAGCCGTCATCGTTGCCGTGCCACTTGTGTTCGTGATCGCACTCAGCGTGTGGTCACTTCTGAGATGGCTTAAAGAAGACGCCTCCGGGGAGGCCTGAAGACGGGAGAAACGCGGCCATGGCAAGAACCGCCAAAGTATGTCCAGAGTCATTCCAGCGCATGCTACAACCCGGCAGTATCGCCGTATTCGGCGGCAGTCATGCCCTGCACCTGATCCGTCAGTGCGACCGCCTGGGCTTCCAGGGCGTCATCTGGCCGGTTCATCCGAACAAAGACTGGATAGAAGGCCGCAAGGTTTACCGCAGCGTGGACGACCTTCCGGGCAGCCCTGACGCCTGCTTTGTCGCTGTCAACCGCCACCAGACCATTGACATCGTGCGCAGCCTGGCCGCCTGTGACGCCGGCGGCGTCGTTTGTTATGCCACCGGTTTTACCGAATCCGGGCAAGAGGGCGAGGAACTTGCGCAGCAATTGCTGGAAGCGTCCGGCGACATGCCACTGATCGGACCCAACTGCTATGGCCTGCTCAACCTGGTTGATGGCGCCGCACTGTGGCCCGATCAACAGGGAGCTCGCCGCGTCGACCAGGGTGTGGCCATCATCAGCATGTCATCCAACGTGGCCTTTAACCTGACCATGCAAAAGCGGGGACTGCCCATCGCCTACATGCTGTCCCTGGGCAACAAGCTGAAATTCGACCTGCAGGATGCGATCAAGATATTCGCCGCCAACGACAAGGTGACTGCCATCGGACTGTACCTCGAGTCCATTTCCAACCCGGCCGCTTTCGAGGAAGCGGTGCGCTTTGCGCGCGAGCGCGGCAAGCCCGTCGTCGCGATCAAGACCGGTAACTCGGAGGCAGCACGGCAACTCGTCCTGTCGCATACGGCGTCCATGGCCGGACCCGACGAATTGGTCAATGCGCTTTTTGCGCGTTCCGGCGTGGCGCGAGTCCACTCGCTCGAAGCACTGGTCGAAGCGCTCAAGGTCCTGCACCTCGTGGGCCCGTTGGAAGGGGGCCGTATCGGCATCATGAGCACCTCGGGGGGTGATCTCGCCCTGGTTGCGGATGCTATGGAAAGCCTGCCGCTGGACCTTCCCGAACTTTCCGACAGCACCATCCGGTTACTCGAGACGCGGGTGCACAAGCGCGTGAAGATCACCAATCCCTTCGATTTCCAGATGTTCGGCTGGAACGACCCAGAGCAGCTGTCGCCCATTTTCGAAGCCTTTATGAGCGACAAGTTTGACGCCGTGTTGTGCGTGCTCGATTACCCGCGTGACGACCGCTGCGACGCATCGGAATGGTCAGGGGCTGAGGAAAGCATGATTCGCGCCGCGCGCAAGACCGGGACACCGGGCATTATCCTGTCGACGTTTTCAGACACCATTTCCGAGCGCATTGCCGACCGCCTGATCGCCGGCGGCGTGGTACCGCTGACCGGCACAGGCGCCGCACTCGACGGCCTGGCGGCGGCGGTGGAGATTGGCGCCTCCTGGAAATACCTGCAACACCCGCCCCTGCTCGAACCCAGTCGCCGACCCGACGGACCGCGGCCGGTCATGCTGGACGAAGCCGAATCACTGCGCCTGCTGGCCGAATATGGTGTACGTTGCCCGCGGATGGAAATCGTCGACGATCCCGCGTCGGCCATGTCAGCGGCACGCAGGATCGGCTACCCGGTGGTGGTCAAGGCGCTGGGGATCGCACACAAGACGGACAGCGGGGCCGTGCATTTGAAACTGGAGAATGCCGACTCCGTGGCGACCGCGGTGGAAAACATGGATGGCCTGGCAGAACGGTTCATCGTGGCGGAAATGATTCCCAACGGGGTTACCGAACTGATCGTCGGGGTCCACCGGGATGAGCAATTCGGTCCTACCCTGCTGGTAGGGTTTGGCGGCGTGCTGGTCGAAATCCTGAAGGACTGCGCCAATCTATTGCTGCCAGCCAGTCGCGAATCCGTACTTGGTGCCCTGCTTTCACTCAAGTCGGCCAACCTGTTACAGGGATACCGTGGCGCACCCGTCGCCGACATCGAAGCGGCTGTCGACTCGATCATGGCCGTAAGCCGTTTTGCTGAAGACCATGCAGACCGCCTGTTGGAACTGGATGTGAATCCATTGTTGGTCCTGCCGGAGGGCCTCGGGGCCGTTGCCGTCGACGCCCTGATCAGCCTGGACGAAACCCCTGAAGGAGAAAAGCCATGAGCGACTTTTTGAAAGTCACCCGCAGCCGTCAGGTCCTGGAGATCGTGCTTGACCGCCCAAAAGCCAATACGCTTGATGCGCCACTGAGCCGCGAAATGGGCAAACTGTTCGCTGAGTTTCGGGATGACCCTGAACTGCGTGTGGCGATCCTGACCGGCGCGGGGCGGAAATTCTACTGCGCAGGCTGGGACCTGAATGCCGTCGCTGAAGGTGAAGATTACCTGGAAGACTTTGGTGAAGGCGGCTTTGGCGGATTTCCCGAGATGACCAGCCTGCTCAAACCGGTCATCTGCGCCGTCAACGGGTTGGCGGTAGGCGCCGGCTTCGAAATGTTGACGCGCGCCGATTTCGTTGTCGCAGCCGAGCACGCTGAATTCATGCTGCCTGAAGTCCGTATCGGCATGTGCCCGGACGTCGGCACCTTCATGCTGCCCAAACTGCTGCCGCGCCAGAAAGCCTGCGAAATCCTGATGACGGGGCGTCGTATCCAGGCTCGGGAACTCGAAGAAATGGGCATCATCAACAAGGTCGTACCCGCCGACACCCTGATGGACGAAGCACGCGCCCTGGCGGAGGAATTGTGCCTGGCGGCGCCTTTGTCCCTGGCAGCCATCAAGGAGGCGATGCACCTGACCGAAAAGCTGACCTTCGAGGAGAGCTACGCGGCCCTTCGCTCAAGGTCCTGGCCGGCCTTTATGAGAATGCTGGCCAGCAGCGACACCCAGGAAGGGGCAAAAGCCTTCGTCGAAAAACGTAAACCCGTCTGGAAAGGCGAGTGAACGTGCAAGGTACAGGAAAAACCGATATGAATTGTTCAAAAAGCACAGGCTTGATCGCGGCCTTTCTCCTTGTCGGCCTACCTGCGACCGGCTGGACTGCTGACAGTCCCGGCTGTGCCAACCACCCGCCACTGGAGAGTGGAACCTACCAGATGCAGTTCGAAGGGCTGGAGCGGACTTATCGTGTGCATGTTCCGGACAGCCCCGACCAAATGGGCGCCGGACCGCTGGTGGTCATTTTTCACGGCTGGGGTGGCGATGAAAATGACTACCTCGATCTTGAGGAAGTCAGGCAGGAAGCCGACAAACGCGGCTATGTCCTGGTCGCTGCTCGCGGAATCGGTTCCGGCACACCGGATTCCGGCAGAAACTCATGGTCGTTCCGCGGTTCGACCAGCGGTATTGACGGCAACGGTGCAAAGATTTGCGACGATGAGTTCACGCCGGACTACACCTACCCTTCATGCCGAGAGGCTGGGATTGCACAGAACAGCTGCAGTTGGACCCACTGCCAGGGCCCAAGCGAAGGAGACGTGGAGTTTACCCTGGCAATGGTCCGGGAAATTGAAAACGGGCTGTGTGTCGATACTGGGCGGATCTATGCCACCGGCACCTCGAACGGCGGCATGTTCACCTGGGAGTTGGGCCAGAATCCAAAAAGCGCATCAACTTTCCGGGCTATCGCCCCTAACATAGGATTACCGCACCGGGGATACCTGGCTGGACCTCCCGCCGGGGCCGGGATGCCGGCCTTGCTGGTTACCGGGACCCGTGATGCAACCGTTCCTCCAGGCGAATGGGAAGAACCTGGATTCACCACCACCAGCGACGGCGACAGGTTTTTCTACGCCAGTGCCACGGCCATTACGCGCGTATGGGCGAACGCCCTTGGCTGCTCAACGGAAACAGACGCGGTGCCGTTCGATGCCGGGCTCGGCCATGTCGACTGCCGCAGTTATTGCAGCAGCGAGATGGCTTTTCCTGCGGTGCTCGACTGTCGCGCGGACATGGGGCATGACAGCGGGCTTGCCTGGTCGTGGAGATTGACCCTGGACTTCTTCGACGCCCATGCCGTCGAACAGTAGACCCCTGGAGCCTTGCCCGGCGGGGGAGAAATATCCCCCGCCTTTTATTGCCCTTACCGGACAGCCTGTTCCAGCGTGAATGATTCGAACAGTCGAATGGTAAAACCATAGCGGTACTCGATTTCATTCAGCGAATAGGCCTGCAAGGTCCGCTTACCCCAGGAGTCATCGCCACCCACGCCCATCTGGCCATAATCAATATTTACCGAAACCAGGTCGCGCGGTTCGATGTCGCTGACGTGAACGTTGACACGCTCTTTGTTCTCCCGCGCCCCGGGGCCATCCTCGGAGGTGATCGCGATTTTCACCGGCGGGATGAAATCCTCCATGCGGTTGTGCAGCGCCGAGAAGCCAAACACGCCATCCGCGCTGAAAACAACGCCCGCCTCGTCAGCGCTTTGCTGGTGCAACGCCAGCATCTGCACATCCGTGCGGTAGCCGTTTTCCTGGGGGCGCATGTAGGGTACATACAACTCCGCAACCGGGCTGCGATACAGGCCGACCTCGGCGGACAACTGACGGTCCGAATAGTTCTCATGCGGACCACGTCCATACCAGGCCACCTGGTCATACGAACCGGCGAATTCCATGTTCATGCCGACCCGCGGCACCACGGGCAAGCCGTCGGCGCGGATAAAATGGTTGTCCACATGCAGTTCACCGGTTGTTCTCATGCTGTAGGTTGCCGTCCAGCGCGCCAGGTCGTTGCCCGAATCGTCACTGAAGGCATACTCGGCACGGACCACGGCGGCGCCGCGTTCTCCCTGGCTGTGTTCCAGTGCGACTAGTTTCCGGTTACGACCAGCCTGTTCCCACACGGAAGCCCAGTCCTGCATGTAGTTGCCGAAATCATTGTCGGTGGGCGCCCGCCAGAAATTCGGTGTCAGGGGCTTCAGCAGGGTCTCCTTGCCAGCGACCTCAATCGAACTGAGCAGGCCGGTGGAAGCATCGAAACGGTAAGCAAAACCCCTGCCCTCCAGTGCCAGCATGCCAGCGCGCTCACGCATTTTGACCTCGACCCGGTCCATGCTGGGGACCGCGGTGGCGCCCGCGCTGGCTGGCAGTTCGAACTGGGCGCTCGCATATTCATGCCCGGCCGGCAGCAGCCCCCTGGGCTGTGGCGACACCAGTTCCAGGTTGAGGAAATAAGCCTGGCCCGCTTCGAGTTGCGGCGCTTCGTCCCATAAACGGAAGCTTGCAGACTGGCCGGCGGCAATCGCCAGGTTTGCGATCCGGCCCTGGGCGGTTTTCTTGCCCCAGGCACGAACCGACCAGACCAGGTCGAAACCGTCCAGCGGCTGGAAGTTATAGCGGTTGTGGACGAGAATTTCACCCGTCATGGCATTGCGCAGGTCGAAATCGACATGCTGGTATACGCGCTTCACTTCCCAGTAAGCCGGCTGCACGCTACGGTCGGGAAATACGATTCCGTTGAAATTGAAGTTGCCGCTCGACGGCACACCCGCGGGGCCATAATCGCCGCCATAAGTCCAGTAAGGGATGCCCTTGTCGTTATGTTCCAGCAGGCCCTGGTCAACCCAATCCCAGATGAATCCGCCCGCCAGGATGTCGTGCTTGTTGATCACGTCCCAGTACTCGGTCAGGTTGCCGGTGCTGTTGCCCATCGAGTGGGCATATTCGATCAGTACAAACGGCCGGTCGTTGTGTGTCTGGGCATATTCCTCCAGGTCCCAGTGCCGCCAGTACATGCTGGAGTGGAAGTCCGAATGGCGTTCGCCCACCTGTTCGATATCACCCTCGGTTTCGTACTGCACCGGGCGCGACCGGTCACGAGACTTGATCCAGTGGTAGGTCGCGCCGAGGTTGACACCGTCACCCGCCTCGTTTCCAAGCGACCAGATGACGATCGATGGGAAATTCTTGTCCCGTTCAACCATGCGCCGGGTCCGGTCCAGGTGATGTTCTTTCCAGTGCGGCTTATTGCCCAGCGTCTTGTCGTGGTCGTAGCCATAGCCGTGGCTCTCGATATTGGCTTCGTCCACCACGTACAAGCCGTGCTCTGAAGTCAACTCGTAAAACTGCTCCGGGAACGGGTAATGCGAAGTTCGCACCGCGTTGAGGTTAGCCGCCTTCATCAGGCGGATGTCCTCGAGCATGGTTGCCTCGTCGATCACGTGCCCCTTGTCGTGATGATGCTCGTGCAGGTTGGTGCCCTTGAGTTTCACCAGCTGACCGTTGACCAGGAATCGGCCATTGACGATCTCCACATCTCGGAACCCGATCTGCTGTGCCACGGCCTCGAGCGTTGTTCCGGCAGCGTTCTTCAATTCCAGCACCAGGGTATAAAGATTGGGGATTTCGGCCGACCAGGGGCGAACGGACGGCACAGACTGGGACATCGCAACGGTGTTCTCACCCGGCTCCAGAACCTTGCTGATCCTGGCATCAACCACCGCAGTCTCTCCGTCCAGGACCGTAACAAGCAATTCCACGGGGGCTTGCCCGGCCGATTGGTTGAGCAGGTCGGCCTCCAACTGGAACGATCCATCGCGGTAGGAGTTCGCGAGCCCTGCATGTACGAAGAAATCCCGCAGCCGTTGCTGGGGCCTGGCATACAGGCTGACGTCGCGCTGGATGCCGCTCAAGGACCAGAAATCCTGGTCTTCCAGGTAGCTGCCCGTACTCCAGCGATAAACTTCGACGGCCACGGTGTTGTCTCCCGGCCTGACAAACGCCGTTACGTCGAACTCTGAGGGTGTCTTGCTGCCCTCGCTGTAACCCACGTATTCGCCGTTGATCCACAGGTAGAAGGCCGAGCTGACACCGCCGAACTTCAGGAAAACATCCCGCCCCTGCCAGGATTCCGGCATGGCGAAATCACGCAGGTAAGAACCCACCGGGTTTTCATCCTCCGGCACATTGGGTTCGTCGATTTCAAAGGGATAAGGTACGTTGACATAGATCGGGTAACCGAATCCATGCCGCTCCCAGTTCGAGGGGACCGGGATATCCGTCCAACCAAAGGTGCTGTAGCCTTCCTGGTAAAAGCGTGCGGGCCGTTGCACCGGTGAGTCGCTGTAATGAAACTTCCAGGTCCCGTTCAGAGAAAGGAAAAATTCGCCCTCGGCAGCAGTACCTTTCAATGCCGCTTCACGGTTTGCAAAGGGCACGAAATGGGCGCTTGGCGGCTCGACGTTTTCACGAATAACGTCGATGTTGTTCCAGTGGGGGCGGTTGGCTTCAGAATCGTCAGCGGCAAGCGGGACTGATATGGCCAGCAACAACGCCAGGGCAGACGGTATGGATCGGGCAAGAACGTTTCTCATCGGCTTTACTCTTCGGAGGTTGTCTGCATGATAGGCAGGCTTGGCAGTGCATGAAAATGGACTTTGGCGCGGGGACATGGATAATCTTACGATAATGGGGCAGCAAAGACTAAGAGAAGGATTTGCCGGGCAGGATATGTACGTCATTCCGCGGCCGATCCTGGGCAGCGCAAACCAGCACCCGCTCATTCGGGCGCTCTACCCGACCGATATCGGCTGGTTCCCGGAGGCGCGACACCACTACCGCAGCCGGGCCCACGGCGCCAATGAAGACCACCTGATGATGTGTGTCGGCGGGCATGGATTCGTCATCGTCGACGGCAAGAAAAATCACCTGGAAACGGGGCAAATCCTGATCATCCCACGCCATTTGAAACACCGCTACTGGGCTGCAGACGACGTACCGTGGTCGATTTACTGGATGCATTTTCGCGGCGGTGAGTCCGGCCATTTTATCGAGCGGATGCCAGGACCCGGGAAACCCGCGCCGGTTGACACGGAGACCCAAACCGAGGCGGTCCGCCTGTTCCGGGACTGCCTGGATACCATCGACAAGGGTTACACCCTGCCCAACCTGATCTACGTTGCACAATCGGCCCGGCACATTCTCTCGCTGCTGCTGTTCCGAAACCCGGCTTTCCCCATGGTGCAGCGAACCAGGCCGGTGCAACAAAGACTGGCGAGCACACTGGAATACATGCTTGAAAACATCGCGGAACCGCTACGGCTGGAAGATTTTGCCCAGCAGGCCGGGCTTTCGGTGAGCCACTTTTCAGAGCAGTTCCGTGACCGTACCGGCCAGTCACCCATATCGTACTTTACCCAGATCAAGGTCCAGCACGCCTGCCGCCTGCTCGACCTCACGGAAAAGCCGGTCAAGGCAATCGCCATCGAAACCGGCTATCGCGACCCTTACTATTTTTCACGGGTGTTCAAGAAGCACATGGGCCTGTCGCCGGAAAATTACCGTGCGGCAAAAAAGAGCTGAGACCATGAAATATCGAGTTTTTCTTCTATTGGTTCTGGCCGTGTTGATCGGCCCCGGGGGGGCTTCGGCGCAACTGGTCATACCGCTGTGGGGTGAAAGTGAGCCGCCCTACCACAAGCCAAATGACCTGGAGGAATACGAGGACGTGTGCTGGTTGGCCGTGTGTGCTTACCAGGTGGTCAATCCGACTTTGACCATCTACCCGCCGCAAGGCGAAGCCAACGGCGCCGCCGTCGTCGTCCTGCCTGGTGGCGGCTACGAGGTCGAGGCGGTGTACCACGAGGGCTACGAGATCGCAGAGGCCCTGAGCCGGCTGGGCACGGCCGCGGCCGTGCTCAAGTATCGCTTGCCCAACCCGGAAACATCTACCCAACCGGAACTGGTGCCTTCAGCCGATGTACGCCAGGCGCTTTCCCTGTTGCGCGAACGGCAGCAGGAGTTCGGCTTCACGGCAGATCGTTTCGGTGTTCTCGGCTTCTCGGCCGGCGGCCACCTGGCCGCACAGGTCAGCGTGCACGCCGAGCCGCAGAACAGGTTCAACCCCGATTTCTCGGTCCTGGTCTACGGCGTGAGCCAGCTCAATGACGAAAACCGGAAGTGGCTGGAAAAAACCCTCTACCACCGTGCAATGACCGCCGAAGAAGTGGCTTACCAGACTCTGTTGGACCACGTTGACGCCAGCACGCCACCGGCCTTCCTGGTCCACGCCTGGGATGATGAGACCTGTCACTACCGCGAATCGACTTTATACGCCGAGGCGCTGAACCGCTTCGGGGTAGACAACGAGTTGCACCTGTTCGCCCATGGCGGGCACGGCTTCGGGTCCGGCCGCGCCAGCGATGGAACCGACCAGTGGCTGGAGCTGGCGGCGCAATGGCTGAGACGGCTGCCCCGCGCAGATTCCGAGTCATCTCTCGTGCAGCCAATACGGAACCCACTTTGAAAACTTTCGCCCAGGCGCTGACCAGCCACTCATTCACTCTTACGGCGGAAATGCCCTTCAGCGGCAACACGCCCGCCGGTGAAATTCTGCAGCAGGCGGCGCAACTGGCCCCGTTCGTGGACGGAGTTCAGGTGACCGAGAACCCTCAAAACCGGGTGCAAATTTCGCCGCTGGCCGTCGCCGCACTGCTGTTGCGCGAGGGTATCGATCCGGTCATCCGCATGAATTGCCGGGACAGGAACAGGCTGGCCCTGCACAGCGACCTTGTTGGACTGAAGGCTCTTGGCGTCAGCAGCCTGATTCTGAATCGCGGCAACCTGATGGAAAACCCGGGAACACTGACAGGCAAACCGGTTTTCGACATCAACTGCCGGGAACTGATCGCCATGGCGGCGGGACTCGGTGAAGAACCGCCGGGCGAACCGGCAAAGCAGTTCATGATCGGCACCAGCACCACGGTGTTCGCCCCAAAACAAGACTGGAAGGCCAACCTGTTAAAGACACGAACGGCAGCGGGCGCCCGCTTTTTGCAAACCCAGCCCTGTTTCGGCATCCCGATCCTGCGCCGCTACATGAAACGCCTGGTCGACCTGAGGATGACATGGAATTACGCCGTCGTGGTGACCCTGGCGCCCTTGCCGGGGATGGAATCCGGCCGTTGGCAACTGGAAAATCCGAAAGGGACGGTGGTGCCCAGGACCATTGCAAATTCGCTCGCCGCGGCCACAGACCCGGAGCGGGCCGGCATCGAGATCTGCGCACGCCAGATGCGGGAAATCGCCGCCATTCCGGGCGTTTCCGGTGTTAATCTGCTGACTCTCGGCAACCCCGCGGCCGTGATCGCGGCGATCAAGCAGTCCGGCCTGCGGGCGGCTGCCTGAAACCACGCCAGCAAGTGAGCAGCGAGTGACCGTCAGAAACCCGTCTGGTTACCCCGGCGTGGCCTCAACAGCTTGAATCGTTCGAAACCCAGACCCTGCAAATACTCGAGATCGAAGTCATACATGCCGATGGTGTTGCGTTCCTTCATCTTTTGCGAACAGGTGAACAGGCTGGGATCCCCTACCTTGTTGGCCCTGGAAATACTCGGGTAGCAGATTTTTGCCGGGCAGGTGTAGGCGCAGCCCGCGTTGGCAAACAGCGTGATGTTCTTCTTGTTGTCGATGGCCCGCAGGAAGTCCTCGTCGTCGTTAGACGTCATCGGCAGGATCACGGTATCGTAAATCTGGAACGCCTCGTCCACTTTTCTCAGGGTATTGATGTTCTTGATCACGCTGGCTTCTAGCCGGTAACCAGGAAAGTCCTGTCGGATCCAGCCAGCCAGTTCATCATTGGTAATGATCAATGAATTGCCGGGCCGGTGGTATGTCTCCAGGTAGGCGAGATTTTCCTCGTATTCCTCCGGCGTCACGTAATGGTTGGTCAATGGCAAACGCACGTTAATGTTCATCCGGTACAGCGCACGAATATCGTAAGGGCTGAGTTCGGTAGTACCGAAAATACGCCCGCCATAGAGTGAACAGGGTTCGGTGAAGCCAAAAAAACTGTCGATCTGTTCCAGTGGCACCTGCGAGTAATTGCCACGGATAAACTGCTGGATCGGTACCGCCGAAGGCTTGCCGCGTGCGGAAATGGTGTATTGCACGATCGATTCCTTCTCTAGCTGCAAGTCACGGGAAGGGAGAATTAACCACATTTGACCCGGCCTGGGCAAGTACTGCGGTTGGATCGGAGGCGACAGGACCGTAAGATAATCCATCAATCCCTATTAACATCCATTGTTAGCGGCAATTTCGCTGTGTGAACATTGATCATGCCGGCAACTCTGACCGGCGTATAAAAATAAAAGACGCACACGGAGCACACTGCAATGACCTCCAATGTCAACGGTTTCACCCTACGTCCACTCGCCCGCGCCATTGCACTGGCAACGGCGACAACCCCAGCCCTCGCAGCGGCCCAGTCGGTCGATCAAACCGAACAGGGCGCGGGAGCACTGGAAGAAGTCATCGTCACCGCGACCAAGCGCGAGGTGAATATGCAGGACCTGCCCATGTCCATCGAGGCGTTCAGTGGTGAGCAAATCGAGACAATGGGCCTGTTCAATATGTCTGACTACATGAAAGTCATTCCGAGCATGTCAACGGTGACAACTGTTCCGGGCAGAAACGAAGTGGTATTCCGGGGGATCAGCACGGGTTCCGGAGAATGGCGGACCGATTCAGGTTCAGCCGTCTACCTGGGTGATGTCCCCATGACGTCCGCAACCCAGGCCGTTGACCCGCGCATGGTTGATATCCAGCGCGTGGAAGCACTGCCCGGCCCGCAGGGGACGCTGTTCGGTTCCAGTTCACAGTCCGGCGCCTTGCGTATCATCCCGAACCAGGCAGACCACAGTGGCGGTTACGGTTCGGTCAACATCGGCGGCACGTATATGGAAGAAGGTGACCCCGGTTACAAGCTAGAGGGCTGGGTCAATGTGCCGTTGATCGAGGACACCTTGTCCATGCGCCTGGCGCTGTTTGACGTCGAGACCGGCGGTTATATCGACAACATCTACGGCACGAATATTTTTACCGACGATGACAATGCCGATGTCGTTGAAGACGATTTCAATAGCTGGGAACAAACCGGTGGACGGCTCTCCGTTCTGTGGACGATAAACGATTCCTGGGACGCCGACCTGATGTACATGAACCAGAGCCAGACGTCGAAAGGCGACTGGAAGTCCGACCCGAATGCCGAGGGTGTAGGTGACCTGGAGATTGTCCGCTTTCACAAGGATGTCCGGGACGACGAATGGTGGATCGGTGCGCTGACGATCACTGGCGAGCTTGGTTTTGCCCAGCTGAAATCGGTGACGAGCTACCTCGACCGCAAGATCTTCTACGAATTTGATACCAATACCGATGGACAGGTCAGGGCCCAACGCGTTCTGACCCCTGGCGAATATATTTATTACAACGTCTTTTACGACACCGCTTTCCACCGGGAAACGTCCATCAATGACCAGACTGCAACTCGGTTTACGCAGGAGTTTCGCCTGACTTCCACCAACGACTCGCGTTTACAGTGGATTGTTGGCGCTTACTACGAAAAAACCGAAGACTGGTGGGATTACGTTTTCAACGAGGTTGAGGACCTGGCGAATACACCTTTTGGCTACTATTGGCAGCTGAACTACGAAACCTACATCCCCAACACCAATTCCTGGTACAAGGAGATCTACTCCGCAACCACCGAACAGGTCGCCCTGTTCGGCGAACTGAATTACCGCATTACTGACAAACTTTCCGCGACCATTGGCGCCCGCTGGTTCGAATATGACCGCGACCGGGACGAAAGAAAGGAATGGCCCGCAGGCAACCCATACGACACCGATATTTACCAGGGCAAGGATGACGATACGCTATTCAAGTTCGCCATTGATTACAGCCTGAGCGATAACAAGATGTTGTACTTCCTGTACAGCGAGGGTTATCGCCTCGGTGGGTACAATTCGATCAAGAACCCGTCCTCCGTGCTTCCGGATACATACGGCTCAGACATTTTGAACAACTGGGAAATCGGCCTGAAGAGCCAGTGGCTGGACAACCGCCTCCAGTGGAACCTGACCCTGTACACGATGGAGTGGGAGGATATCCAAAGGGGTATTACCGACCCCGATGACTGGACGGCCAACGGCACGGTCAATATGGGCGATGCGGATATCTCTGGAATCGAGACTTCATTGAGTTGGCGCGTCAGCGAAAATTTCCGGGTCGATGCCTCCTATTCCTGGAATGATTCGGAATTGAAAGACGATTATTGGCTCAGCGATGTGGTTGATATTGAGGAATGGCAGGACTGGCAGATGGGCGCCAAGGGACAGTCACTGGCGATCGCGCCGCCGTCAAAATGGTGGATTGGCCTGCAGTACGATATGCCTGATCTGTTTAAAGGTCTTGGTGGGTGGGTACGTTACGACCATTCCTGGCGTGATGCCATGTACCACGATTGGTGGAACGCGATGAATGCCCAAACAGGATTGGGAGGCCAGAAACTGATCGAGTCCGGAAGCGAGGGTAGTTTGCAGTTCAGCCTGGGCAAACCCGGAAACTGGAGCCTGACGCTGAGCATCTGGAACATCTGGGATGACCGCAATGCTCAGTGGATTTCATCCGGATACGACCAGTACTTCGGCACTGAAGGCTTGTGGCCGGAGGTCGGACGTTACGTCAACATGCCGAACTACAACCGGCCCAGGGAGTTTGAACTCACATTCCGGAAAGATTTCGATTGGTGAGCTCCACGGAAAAACGCCGGGTAGCGGTGTGAGACCTGGCGGAATTTTATGGCCAAACTTGTCGCAACCTCGGTAGTCAGGGGTAGCCAACAGGGTGAGAGCCACGGCGGGGTCTACCTGATCGACCTGGCCGGCCAGCAGGTCCGCCAGGTCATCGACTGGAACGCCATGGACATCGACTGGCGCGGCCGCGGTGCTGACCGCGGCCTGCGCGGAATTGCGTTTCATGATGAAACGGTTTTCATCGCAGCCAGTGACGAACTCTTCGCCTATGACCCGGACTTCAGCCTGCAGGGGTCCTGGAAAAACCCCTACCTGAAGCACTGCCACGAAATTTCCGTTTACCAGGACCAGGTATTCCTCACTTCCACCGGCTATGACAGCATCCTGGCTTTTGACATCGGGAAGCGGAATTTTCACTGGGCGCTTTACGTGGAGCCACGGGAGTTCCGCTTGCATGGGCGGGCCTTTGATCCCCTTTCGGAGGATGGCCCGCTAATGCTCAACAAGATGCATATCAACAACGTGGTGGCCAACGATGACGGCATGTACATCGCCGGCCTGAGAACCGGGGGCATGCTTCACTTCAATGGCAAAGAAGTCAATATGAGCACCACCTTGCCCGCGGGAACCCATAACGCCCAGCCCTATCGGGAAGGTGTACTGTTCAACGACACCGAGAACAACGTTGTCCGTTTTGCCTCGCCGGACCCGGAACTCGAACGTGTATTCAGGGTGCCCGTATTCCCAGTAGAACGATTGACCGGCATGGATCAGGACAGCAGCAAGGTAGCCCGGCCGTCTTTCGGACGCGGACTTTGCGTGGTCAAGGAAGGTCTCATCGCCGCAGGTTCATCCCCGTCGACCATCGCACTTCACGACATGGCCAGCGGCGAAACAGCCCTGACGGCCACGCTCTCCACCGACGTGAGAAACGCCATTCACGGCCTGGAAGTCTGGCCGTACGATTGAAGGAGATCAGGTTAGCCCGCCGCCTCCCTGACGCTGGGCGGCAGGTCGTCAATGATGTCTTTCAGCTCTTCCTGCCACCCGGCCAGGTTGTCCCCGTACTTCTTCCATAGACCCAGGGCGCTCCGGTATATGGGCCGACGCACCTGCTCTGAACTGGCTGTCTTGACAGGTCGCGCCGTTTCGTAAAAACGCAAGCAGCTTTCTTCGAACTCCAGGCCGCAGAAATCCAGTATCCGCTGGACCTGTGCCTCGAAATCGGTGACCGTGTCTTCGTAATGCACGTCCAGAACCTGCCCGGGCAGAACCGCATGCCAGTGCGCCATCATCTCGACATATGCGCGATAAAACTCGGCCAGTTCCACCGTGTCGTATGTAAAATCCTGGCCCTTGGCAAACAGTTGCTTATAGACGCCCAGCAGGCTGTCCATCGGGTGGCGCCGCGTATTGATGATCCTGGCCTGTGGGAGGATCAACTTGATCCAGCCAACGTGGATGAAGTTATTCGGCATCTTGTCGATAAAAAACGGAGTGCCCAGGACCCGGTGACGATCAACTTGCCGCAAATACTCCCTACCATAGGCCTCGAAATCCCGTTGAACAAACGTGGAAAGTGTGTCCGGGTAGTGCAGGCCGTCAGGACGGTATCTGCCGGTACCGTTGGCAATATTGCCCATGTTGGGCAATTCTGCCGTCCCCTCCACCTGGCTGTGGCTTGCCAGGATCTGTTCGACCAGTGTTGAGCCGGTTCTTGGCAACCCCACGATAAATATGGGATCAGGTGCATCATGCCCTGCCCCTTCATACCTCTGGATCAATTCTTTCGAGAAGACTTTCTGGATGTTCCGCAGGTGCAACTGGTTTTCTGCCGGATCATAGATCACGTTTGAACGTTTGAGCTGATTGCCCTGATCATAGTGAAACCAGGCTTTCTCAAAGTCCTTTCGGTCTTCGTACGCCTTCCCCAGTGAAAAAAGGAAATTGACCCGTGACTCTTCTGTCAGGTCGCCGGCGTCGAGCTGCCTCTCCATCGCCCCGATTTCCTCGTCTGTGAACCGGAATACCTTGAGATTCGCCATGCTCCAGTAACTTTCACCGAGCGCCGGGTTGTACGCGATGGACTGGCGATACGCCTTGAGCGCCTCATCCTGCCTCCCCAGTGTTTTCAACATGTGTGCCCGGGCCATGTGTATGCCGGGTGCTTCCGTGTTGATTTTCAGCGACGTGCGATAGGCCTTTTCTGCATCCTTCACGCGGCCGGACTGAGCGAGCGCCTGACCGTAACCCGCCCATACGTCGTCATCGTTCGGCTTGAGTTTGAGCAGGCGTTCGTAGACTTCGACGGCCTCGGCGAGCTTGCTGTTGTCAACCAGGATTCTACCCAGGTTTCCGAGTGCCTGGTGGAAATCGGGAGCGATTGCGATGGCCCGGCGGAGCAGCGCCTCGGCGTCAAGCAGTTTCTTGTCCTGATCGTAGTAAACCAGGGCCAGAAAGCGCATGGCATCGATATTTTCCGCATTCTTTCGTAAGGCCGATAACAGTGTGGTCTCAGCTTCCTCGTAGCGACCCGCGCGCCAGTGTTCCGCGCCTGCCGCGACCAGGGCTGCATCCCTGTCATGGTCCAGGAATCCTTCGAAGGCAGCATCTACTTCATCACCCCTGCCTACCGCAACCAGGGTTTGAGCCAGTTTCCGGTGCGCCGTGGCCAGTCTCGGATCAAGCTGCACCGCGCGCCGGAATGACACGATCGCATCCTCGTATTCGCGCTGCAGTCCCTGCAGGCTGCCCAGGTCCTCGTATAACCTGGCGTAATCCGGGGCAATTTGAATGGCGAAATTGATCTGTTCCTTTGCCTCCTTGAATTTTTCCTGCTTGACCAGCGCATGGCCCAGCAGTTGAAGGTGCGGGACGGAAGAAGCATTGACGACCAGGAAATCACGGCAGATGGCTTCGGCTTTTTCCGCATCATTAGCTTGCATGGCCTCAACGACCCTGGCCAGGGATTCTTTGGTTTGAAGTTCCATCATTCTAAGTTTCCGAAGACCAGTCACAGCTTTCACAATCGGGTGAAATCCCATTCTCATGGAGCACATCGAAGATTAGCTCTTTCCACGTTTCATCCGGCTGCCACACGGAGTTCATGGCTGCCTTGGCTTCCGCCACTGGCACGCCCTGGTACAGCACACGGTACAAAAAAGCAAAAGCCGAAGCCCGGTAATTAGCCTGGCAGTGCAGCAGGGTTTTCTTTTGGGGCTCCTGCTGCATGGCGCCGGCAAAGGCATAGAAGTCCGACTTGAGCGGCTTCTCCCAGGCCACGGGCACCTGGACATAATCCATGCCAAGGTCTTTCGCGACCTGGTCTTCATTTTCTACCGCACCGCGGCTGCTGTTGAACGCGATATACACGATCCTTTCGAAGCCTTCCCGTTTCAGCAGCCCGAACTGTTCCTCACCGGGCTGCCCGGCGCTGGAGAACGAGGGTGAATATTCCCTGTAATTCTCGATATCGGACAGGTCTCCGGCCCGGGCGGCACAGGCCGCCGTCAAAAGTATCACTGCCATCAAGACTTGTTGTACAAACTTATCCATGCCTCTCTCCGGGTTTCCTTTTTCATTTTTTAATGGCTGGCGGCCAACTCGTAGAACGTGACCTGCGCGTAGTCCTCGGGATTACCGCTGTTGTTCTGGTTATAGGCGCCCGCTTTGAAGTACATGTATTCGTTGGCGACGTCGTAACCGCTTTTGCTCATATCTATCGTGACTTCCGCCCTCATCTCGCCTTCCTGGCTGATGCTAACGTACAGGCTGTTGCCCCGGGCTGTAATCTCGTAGGAAAATTTTTCGTCGAGTGCGATGCCGTCTTCAGGATCAGCGGCGTTTTTCAACCTGCTTCCCAGGAGTTCATAAAACACGTCGTCGCCATCGGCGATCTCGTGGGCGACGTAGAGGGAGCCGCGGCTGTTGCCGGGCAGCTTGTGGTAATAGAGGCGTGCGGGTTCGTCACTGGAAGCGTGGATCTGGCCGATGATCACCCGCCCCATGTACCTGTCATCGCCCGTGCTCGTCACCTTGTTGACGGCGAGCGTGGCGCGCAGGCTGCCGTCGATGGCGCCGGCCTTTCTCTGCGCTTTTTCCGGGGCGCTGGAGAAGACCCAGTTGTTTTTATTGGGGCTGCGGTCTTCATTCCTGGTACTGATATCCGTATTGCCCCGGCGCAGCATCTCGCGCAGTTCAGTACGTGTAAACCGGGTGTTTTTTGAAGTCTTCGCACCGCCCGTCGTGGCGCGGAACACCATGCCGCCATCATCCCCCGTGTAGAAATACCGTTTATCTTCAAAGCCTTTTGCCAATTCAACTTCCGGGAAACGGTCGGAAACGCCATCACCATTGTCGTCCGCGGGTGTATTGAGATACCAGCCCAGCAAGTCGAAGTTCCTGCCCGGTGGAAGGTCAGGAGAGAGTCCGTAACCACCGGCGCTGCGCGGGATGATTCGTGCACTGATCTGCACCGAGCTGTCATCCACGGGGCTGAGACTGAAGTCATCGAATCGACCCTCACGGCCCGCGAAACTGGCAAATATCGTGACACTCGAAGCTTCACCCGACTGGAAGGTGACGCGTATCGGCTCCCACTTTTTTTTGGATTTCGTGGCCTTCTGTTCAAAGAAAATTTCCGAGCCGACTTTAACGCCCAAATTACCCGCACCGCGAATCTGTGCACTGAGTTCGTAAGCCGTGTTCGGCTCAACGTAGACGACCTGCGACACGTAAACAGACGCTTCGCTGAGTTTTACGGCCTGCTCACCACTGTTGGCCACATCCGACAGCGCCGTACCCTTGCCGCTGGGATCGGCGTCTGTCCAGCCCTGCCAACCGCTCTCGAAACCGGGGTTGGCAATTTCCTGTGCAAAAGCATGCGAAGCGGCCAATAGCCCACAAACGAAGGTCACGGAAAACAAGCAACGCAATCCAAGCTGCATAACGCCCCCGGGCCTGCCCGGCCCTTTTTGCTGATTATGGATACCTGATGGCAAGCGCTGCTTCGTTGTTATTTGCCATTTCAGGTTTTCCCGTTGATTGAAGCTCACGCGAGGGAATATCGTATCAAAGACGCAAAAATAATTGGCAATGAAAAATGGGATCCCCCTGCTGGAGGACTGGCGGATATCGTCTACAATTGAACGCCGTACAATAGGAACGCTTCCACACCATGCCCGACTACCGTTCAAAAACATCCACTCATGGCCGAAACATGGCTGGCGCCCGCGCACTATGGCGCGCCACCGGCATGAAGGACGATGACTTCAAAAAGCCCATCATCGCCGTGGCCAACTCATTTACCCAGTTCGTTCCGGGACACGTTCACCTGAAGGACCTGGGCCAGCTGGTCGCCCGCGAGATCGAAGCCGCCGGCGGTGTGGCCAAGGAGTTCAATACCATCGCCGTCGACGACGGGATCGCCATGGGCCACGACGGCATGCTTTACAGCCTGCCCTCGCGGGACATCATCGCCGATTCCGTGGAATACATGGTCAATGCGCACTGCGCCGATGCACTGGTCTGTATCTCGAACTGCGACAAGATAACCCCCGGCATGCTGAACGCCGCCATGCGGCTGAACATTCCCGCGGTCTTTGTGTCCGGCGGCCCCATGGAAGCTGGCAAAACAAAGCTGTCCGAAAACAAGCTGGACCTGGTCGACGCCATGGTCGTCGCCGCGGACAGTGATGCATCAGATGCGACCGTGGCCGAATACGAGCGCTCGGCCTGCCCAACCTGCGGGTCCTGTTCGGGCATGTTTACCGCAAATTCGATGAACTGCCTGACCGAGGCGCTGGGCCTGAGCCTGCCGGGCAACGGCTCCACCCTGGCGACCCACGTCGACCGTGAACAGCTGTTCAAACGCGCCGGCCACCTGGTGGTGGAACTTTGCGGGCGTTATTACGGAAAAGACGATGATTCCGTGCTGCCGCGCAACATCGGGAACTTCGAGGCCTTCGAAAACGCCATGAGCCTGGACATCGCCATGGGCGGCTCGACCAATACCATCCTGCACCTGCTGGCTGCCGCCCGGGAAGCCGAGCTGGATTTCACCCTGGCGGATATCGACCGCCTGTCACGCCATGTGCCCCAACTGTGCAAAGTGGCGCCCAATACGCCCAAGTACCACATGGAAGACGTGCACCGCGCCGGTGGCGTGATGGGCATCCTGGGGGAACTGGACCGCGCCGGCCTGCTGCATGGGCAATGCGCCACCGTGCATAGCGCCTCGATGGCGGATGCGTTGGCGCAATGGGACATCGTGGCCAGTGACGACCCCGCTGCACACAAATTGTTTTCTGCCGGACCCGCCGGGATCCCGACGCAAACGGCGTTCAGCCAGGATACGCGCTGGGAGTCGCTGGACACGGACCGCGAAACGGGCTGTATCCGTTCGCTGGAAAACGCCTATTCGAGAGACGGCGGCCTGGCCGTCCTGTTCGGAAACATCGCGGAAGACGGCTGTGTGGTCAAGACCAGCGGTGTCGACGATTCCAACCTCGTCTTCTCGGGCCCGGCCCACGTCTGTGAAAGCCAGGAGGACGCGGTCGAAGACATCCTGATCGGCCGGGTCAGGGCCGGCGAGGTGGTGGTCGTGCGCTACGAGGGTCCAAAGGGCGGGCCCGGCATGCAGGAAATGCTCTACCCCACGTCCTACCTGAAATCAAAAGGCCTGGGGAAAGCCTGCGCGCTACTTACCGACGGCCGCTTTTCAGGTGGCACATCCGGTCTTTCCATCGGCCATGTATCACCCGAGGCTGCGGCCGGCGGCGCGATCGGCCTGGTTCAGACCGGTGACATCATCGAGATCGACATACCCGGGCGCAGCATCAACGTGAAGCTTGACGACGCAACGCTGGCCGCAAGGCGAGCTGCAATGGAGGCCCGCGGCGAACGCGCCTGGCAACCCAAAAAGCAACGCCCGCGCAAAGTCAGCGCCGCATTGAAGGTTTACGCAAAGATGGTGACCAGCGCTGACAAAGGCGCCGTGAGAAATCTCGATTTGCTGGATTGATGCGGAACAGCGCGCTGAGGCCGCCGACATCGACTCCCGCTACCCAAAGCGATTAAGATAGGTTCTGGTCCATTGCGAGCAATCCCTTGAGTACGAAGACACCAGGCAGCAGCCGGCGCCAGCATAGAAATGTTACCGTTAACGACGTCGCCAAAAGGGCCGGCGTCTCGCCGATGACGGTGTCGCGGGTCATCAACAACGCGGACAACGTTCGGCCTTCGACCCGGGATAAAGTCAACCATGCGGTCAAGGAACTCGGCTACCGCCCCAACAAGGCGGCGCGCAGCCTGGCCAGCGCCAACCCGATCACCATCGGCCTTATCTACATCAACCCGAACAATACCTTCCTCAGCGCCATGCTGCGGGGGCTTCTGGACCGGGCCCATCACGCAGATACGCACATCATTATCGAGGAATGCGAGCAGGGGCCGGACACCCTGCGCACGATCAGGGAGCTGAGCGAAGAAGGGGTCGAAGGATTTATCCTGGGCCCCCCGCTGTGTGACTCCGAGGATGCACTGGAGATGCTAGAAAAAAACCGCATCCCGGCCGTGACGATCGGCTCGGAGCACGATTTTGAACGGATTTCCGCCATCCGCGTGGACGACCGCCGGGCCGCTTACGACATGACGACGAAGCTCATCTCAATTGGCCACCGGCGCATCGCCTTCATGATTGGCAATCCCGGGCAGTCCGCCAGTTGGCTTCGATTGCAGGGGTTTCGCGAGGCCATGCAGGATGCCGGCCTGGAGATAGACGAGACCCTGGTTATCCAGGGCCGCTTTGCCTACCGTTCCGGCACCGAAGTAGCCGAGAAGCTGCTCGCCATGGAGAACAAGCCCACCGCCATTATTGCCAGCAACGACGACATGGCCGCCGGCGCCATTGCGGCAGCACATCACCGCAACATTGAAGTTCCAGCTGAGCTGACCATCGTTGGATTCGACGACACCCTACTGGCGACCGCCATCGAGCCGGAAATCACCACCATACGGCAACCCATCGCTGAAATGGCCCACGAGGCGGTCGAACTGCTGGAGCGCAATATCCGCTCCGCCAGGTCTGGCGGTGACTACAAGGGATTCAGGGACATGCGCAGCTTCGACCTGGTCCTGCGAGACAGCCACGCACCCCCGCCAAAGCCATAAAAAAACCGGCGGGAGAGACTCCCGCCGGTAACAGGCACATACAGGGTTACATCTGGAAGCGCAGACCGAGCGAGAAGGTCCGGCTGAACAGGTTATTCACGTGGTTGAAAATAACCGGGTTGTTGCCGTAGTTCTCGTGGTAAATCTCTTCGGTCAGGTTGGTTGCATCGAACGTCGCCGTCCAACGGTCGGTGAAGTGCCAGGTCAGCTGGAAGTCCAGGCTTTCCTCTGCCGATTTCCAGATCTGCAGCGGATTGGCGAACAACGCGGCTTCTTGCCGATCATAGAAATCGTCCCGCCAGAAGTAGGAGAGACGGGCATTGAACGTCTCGCGGTCATAGGCAAGGATCACGCTGTATGAACTGTCCGACACGCCACCGATAGGCAGGATATCGTACTCGGTGATATTGCCCAGTTCGTCAGTCACTGGAATTTCCTGCTCGGAATCCAGGATTGTGTAACTGGCCTGGACACCAAGACCGTCGAACCAGCCCGGCAGGTTGGTCGGGAAGTAGGTCAGGCCAAATTCCCAGCCGTCCAGCGTGGAGTCGCCGGCATTGTCCGGTTGGCTCAGAACCCAGGTGTACATGCCGAGGTCCGGATCGTCGGTCGGAGAGTCGGCCTGGATCACGTTGCGGAACGGGACGATGTTGCCGGTGATATCACGCCTGAACCAGGTGGCGTAGACCACGCTGCCTTCGTTGAAATACCACTCCAGGGAAACATCCCAGTTCTCGGATTCGACAGGTTCCAGGTCGGGGTTACCGCCAGAAGCCGTACCGTAGCCAATATCGGTGACATCCGGGAAGTACTGGATGTAAGGACTCAGTTGGCCGAAACTTGGCAGTTCAAAGGCTTCCGTGTAGCTGAAACGGGCCATCCAGTTCTCCGCGAAGGAGTAACGCACCATCAGGCTGGGAAGCACGGCTGAGTTGCCGTTATTCGCCGCCGCGGTACCGCCGGTGTCCGGATCCGGGAAGTCCATATCCGTATCCTGGTCGACCCAGCGGACACCGAAGCGCCCATCGAGGAAGCCGTTACCGATCTGGGTGAAAAAGTCGGCCTGGAGGTAGGCTGCGACCTGTGTTTCATCGATATTGAACTGGTTGAGCAAGACGTGTGACGAGGCGGGGGCCACGCCGGCAGCGGCGCGCAATGCAGCCTGGTTGGCCAATATACCGGCCTGCGTGGGAATCGCCCACTCGGTAAGCACGGGGGCCTGGCCGTCAAAGTGGTTGGTGATCACGCCCATCAAACCGGGCAGGTCATCCCGGACGCTCGGTCCACCAATGTAGCCTTCCGCATTTCGGCCGTTCTCCTGCGCGGTACGGTTGTCGTAACGCAGACCAAAGCTGACGGTATCGATCCAGCCCCACTCAACACCGTAGTCGGCATCTGCGGTCCAGGTGAACGCGTCGCCCTGGTCCAACTGGCCATTGTCATACAACTGGGCCAGGTTCCACTGGGTGGCGTCGGTCAGGTCACTTTCATCCTGCGGCGTATCGGGGTTGTCAAAGAACTCGACGTAGGGAACACCGTTGCTCCGGTTGAAATCCACGAACAAGCGGGGAGAAACCTTGTCGGCCCGCAGCGCGAAGAAACTGTCCTTGAACTCACTGTCCTGGTAAACCAGTTCGGATTTCACTACGAAATCGTCGCTGATGTCCCATTCGCCTCCCACGGCATACAGGTAGCTGTCTGTTTCCTGCTCCAGCACGTCGCCACTGAGGAATTCATAGGGGAAATTCACGTAACGAGATTTGACCACGTTGGTGCCGGGGTGCATTTCGACGGGATCGGCAGGGTCAACAGCGCCCCACCAGTCTACGAAGGTAAAGAACAGCCCGTTGTGCTGGGTGTTTTCATAGCCGTTGTAGAAAACTTCAAACGTATACTCGGAGCGGTCATTCGGCGCCCATTGCAGGGAAACGTTCCATGCCGGGCGTTTGCGTTCACCGGTGACATTCGGCTGGAACATCGCGTCGCGGGCGTGAACAAACTCAATATCGTCGGCGATATCCAACGTTGAACCGGGCGCGGTCGGCAAGCCGTTATCGAGGCCGGGTGTCCAAAGCGGCGGGAACAGGCGTTCCAGCGGCGCAAATGGATGGTCCGCAGGCCGGAAAGGCACGGAAGCACCCGCGTGGACTCCCTGGTCCTTGAAGTTGGTTTGGGTATAGGAAACATTCACGAGCGCGCCAAAATCGCCGGCGCCGGTTTCCCAACGGTTACTCAGTAAAAAACCGAACTGCGGATCGATCTCGTCCGCCTGTTCCTGGTAGGTTGCACGTCCCTGCGCCATCAATTTGAAACCGTCGAAATCGAACGGACGGTTGGTATGAACGTCGATCTGTCCAGCCAGCCCCCGGGAAATCTGCTCGGGGGAACGCGTCTTGTACACATCAACCCGGTTGACCAGCGTGGCGGGAATATCAGCCAGTGCGACCTGGCGGCCGGCGGCGGTAAAGATGTTACGGCCATTGATGGTCGTGGTCACGTCGGACAGGCCGCGGATGGAGACGGAGGAGACCTCTCCCGCGCCCCGGTTGGTCACCTGAACACCCGGAATCCGCTGCATGGCCTCGATCACATTGTTATCGGGGAACTTGCCCAGGTCCTCGGCAACAATGGAGTCGACGATCTGCATGGAGTCGCGCTTGATCTCGACAGCCGCGGTCATACTGTAGCGGACACCGGTAACGACGACTTCTTCCAGAACACCCTCGTCGTCTTGATCTGTCTGTGCATTCTGAGCGAGAATGGTACCGCTACCTGATAGCGCTAACATTCCTGCGGCAAAAAATATGAAAAATGGTTTACGTTTCATTGAGTCATCCCCAGTAAGTGATGATGTGTGCCAGTGCGATTGCGGTAATTATAGTAGAACAATTTGTTAACAGATGCGAGTTGGAATCACGATTGATGACTTAGGTCAACTATCAGGGCAGGATAAGGCTTAACCACGAGGACTGTTTCGATGGACATGAAATATATAAAAATCAATATGCTATGCATCCTGGCATTCCTTGTTTCGCCCTTGCAGGCAGATTCATCGTGGCTACTGAACAGCCCCGGGGAGCGCCTGGCTGTCGAGCTTGAACTGGATGACGAGGGACGACTCCTGTTCCAGCTGAGGCGCCGGGGCGAGCACGTCATTCAACCTTCGCCAATGGGCATCCGCTTCGACCGCACCGGTTTCGAGAATGGCCTTTCAGAAGCCGGGGCGGTGGAGAGGTCCCTGGTCTCCGACGACTACGAGATGTGGACGGGGAAACAGTCAAAAATGCACTACCAGGCGAACGAGCTCGTCATTCCCCTGGTCAATGCGGACAGGCACGCCATGCATCTCAGGCTGAGGCTGTCTGACGACGGACTGGCCTACCGCTACGAATTCCCCGAAACCTCAAGCGAAACCTGGACCGTGAGCGCGGAATCGAGCGGCGTACATTTCTTCCCGGGCACCCGCGCCTGGCTGCAACCCAAGGCCAACGCGCGAACCGGGTGGAGCAATACCAACCCCTCTTACGAGGAAGATTACCTGCAGGACATTCCAATTGGCACGCCCTCACCCACCGAGTCGGGCTGGGTCTACCCTGCCCTGTTCCGCTACGGCGAACACTGGATCCTTCTGTCCGAAACCGGTATGGACGGCCGCTACAGTGGCAGCAACCTGGCACAGAGCAGCGTGGACGGCCTCTACCGCGTACGTTTCCCCCAGGCGGCCGAGGTCGTCACCGGCGGCGAGCTGATGCCGGAATCCACGCTGCCTTTCCATTCGCCCTGGCGGCTGGTGTTGGCCGGCGACCTGGCCACCATCACCGATTCGACCCTGGGCACGGACCTGGCCGAACCCTCGCGAGTGGCAGACACCGGCTTTATCCAACCCGGAATCTCGGCCTGGAGCTGGGGCCTGCTCAAGGACGACTTCACCATCTACCCGGTGCAAAAAGACTTCGTCGACTACGCCGCCAACATGAACTGGCCCTACGTGCTGGTGGATGCCGACTGGGACCAGAAGATCGGCTACGAAAAAATCGCCGAACTGGCCCGATACGCCGCCGGCAGGGGCGTGTCGCTGCTGCTCTGGTACAACTCTTCCGGCGACTGGAACGAAACGATTTACACCCCCAAGAGCAAGCTGCTGACCCGTGAAAGCCGGCGGGCCGAGTTCGCGCGCCTGCAGAACATGGGTATCAGCGGCGTCAAGGTCGACTTTTTTGCAGGTGACGGCATGTCCGTGATCCGCTACTACATGGATATCCTGGAAGACGCCGCGGACTTCGGCCTGGTGGTCAATACACACGGCTCCACCCTGCCGCGCGGCCTGCAGCGCACCTACCCCAACTACCTGACCTCCGAGGCCATCAAGGGCCTGGAGTTCATGACGTTTGAACAGGCCAATACCGACCGCGAAGCCACCCACTCGGCCATGTTGCCGTTTGCCCGCAACGTGTTCGACCCGATGGACTTCACCCCGATGGTGCTAGGTGACATCCCGGACCGGGAGCGCAAAACCAGCAACGGTTTTCAACTGGCCCTGCCGGTGCTGTTCGTCTCGGGCATCCAGCACCTGGTCACCACCCCGCAACAGATGGCGGAGATGCCCGGTTTCGTGAAAGATTACCTGCGGGACATACCGGCGCGCTGGGACGAAAGCCGCTTGATCGACGGCTACCCGGGCCGTTTCGCGGTCATCGCCCGGCGAGCGGGCGAGCGCTGGTTTGTTGCCGGCATCAACGCCGAGCCGGAAACCAGGAAGTTGGCGATGGATCTCAACTTCACGGGCGCTGTAGAAGGCCGCCTGATCTCCGACGGCGCCAACTGGCGCCAACCCGCACTATCCGAATTCAACGTCGACCAGGCCGAAGTCACGCTCCCGCATGGCACCGGCTTTGTCATGATTCTCGAACCCTGAAACGAGGTTTCAAATGAAACGACTTTTCCTGATGATCTTGTGCAACCTGGCGCTCGCCGGGCACGTGCTGGCCTCCGAGGCGCCGGCAACCTTCACCAACCCGCTCAATGACAGCGGACCCGACCCCTGGATGACTTATTTCGAGGGCTCCTACTATCTGGCCGCCACGACCTGGGGCGACGACTCCCTGGGCCTGACCATGCGCAAGGCCGACAGCATCGCCGGCATCAAGAAAGCCGAACCGGTGCAGATCTTTCAGGATTCGACCGAGGACCGCTGCTGCAACTTCTGGGCACCCGAGTTTTTCCTGCTCGACGGTCCGAATGGCCCGCGCTGGTACGGCTATTACACCGGCGGCGCGGCTGGCGACGACTTCGTGCGCACCCAGTTCCAGCACGTGATCGAAAGCGAAGGAACCGACCCGATGGGCCCCTACCACTACAAGGGCAAGCTGGTCGAACGCAACGCGCTGGATGGCACCGTGCTGCAACTGGACGGCAAGATGTACGCCGTCTACAGCGTCTGGAACGAGACCCAGGACCTGGCCATCAAGGAGATGAGCAGCCCGTGGCAAACCATCAGCGAGGAGACCACCCTGTCCAAACCCGAACTCGACTGGGAACGCCAGGACGGTACGGTCAACGAGGGCCCCATCGCCCTGCAACGCGACGGCAAGACCTTCATCATCTACGCCGCCAGCGCCTGCTGGGGCCCCAACTACAAGCTGGGCATGCTGACCTACACAGGCGGTGACCCGCTGGCCGTGGATTCATGGTCCAAGCACCCGGAGCCTGTATTCCAGCGTGAAGACGCCAACGGCGTTTTTGCGCCCGGACACAATACCTTCTTCAAATCACCCGATGGCAGCGAGGACTGGATCGTCTACCACGCCAATGACAAGGAAAGTGACGTCTGCGACATGGGCCGCACCCCGCGCATCCAGAAATTTACCTGGAACGAAGACGGCACACCGGATTTTGGTGTTCCGGTATCCAGCGATACCGAATTGGCCGTACCCGCAGGGGAGTAAATGAATGGGGTGATGAATGGGGTCAGGTTCTGTGAACCTGACCCCGGTTCTAGACCCCCGGTTTTAAGAGGAATTAATTATGAACAGAAACATCAAGTTAGCCAGCCTGGCCGCTTCCATCACCCTTCTGACCGGCCTTTCCAATCCCGCCCTCGCCGATACGCTCGAACTGACCATCCAGGCCGACCAGCCCGGCGACACCATCAGCCGTTACCTGTACGGCCAGTTTGCCGAACACCTGGGCCGGGGCATCTACGAGGGCATCTGGGTCGGCGAGGATTCGGAAATCCCCAATACCAACGGCTTCCGCGACGACGTGGTCGCCGCGCTCAAGCATCTGCAGATCCCGGTTATCCGCTGGCCCGGAGGCTGTTTCGCCGACGAATACAACTGGCGTGACGGTATCGGGCCGCGCGAGCAGCGGCCGGTGCGCATCAACACCCACTGGGGCTGGGTCGACGAGACCAACGCATTCGGCACCCATGAGTTTTTTGAACTGGTTGAAATGCTCGGCAGCGAGGCTTATGTGGCCGGCAACATCGGCAGCGCGACGCCGCGTGAAATGGCCCAGTGGCTGGAGTACATAACAGCCGACGGCAATACCGAACTGGCCAATTTGCGCCGGGCCAACGGGCGCGAAGAGCCCTGGAAAGTCCAGTTCTGGGGCGTCGGAAACGAAACCTGGGGCTGCGGCGGCCATATGACGCCGGAGTATTACACCGACCTCTACAAGCGTTACGCGACTTTCCTCAAGGCGCCGCAAGGCAATCAACCGAAACGCGTGGCCAGCGGGGGCAGCGACCACAGAACCGACTGGACCGAGGCCCTGGCATCCGGTGTGCGCCGGGGCATCGACGGCATCAGCCACCACTACTACACACTGCCGACCGGTAACTGGCCGAAAAAGGGCCATTCGACCGGCTTCCCCGAACAGGAATGGATCTCCACCCTGCACAACACCATGAAGATCGACGCACACCTGTCCGTCAACGAGGCCGTGCTCGATAAGCACGACCCGGAAGGTAGGGTCGGCCTGTACCTGGATGAATGGGGGACCTGGTACGACCCGGAGGAAGGTCACGAACCCGGCTTCCTGTACCAGCAGAACAGCCTGCGTGACGCGGTGGTGGCGGCGCTGAACTTCAATATCTTCCACCAGCACACCCGGCGCTTGCATATGGCCAATATCGCTCAGACCGTGAACGTGCTGCAGGCCGTGGTGCTGACCGAAGGCGAGAAAATGATCCTGACGCCCACCTACCACGCTTTCGAGATGTACCGGCCATTCCAGGACGCACGCTTCATCCCGCTCAGCCTGGGCAAGGTACCGGACTATACGCTGGGTGACGTCAGCGTGCCGACCGTTTCCGCCTCAGCCGCAAGAACAGCGGACGGCCAGCTGGTGCTGGCCCTGGTCAACCTGGATCCAGCCGACGCCATGACCATCGATGTAAGAATCGATGGGTTCGATGCGGAAACTGCTGTCGGCAGGATGCTGACCGCGGCCGCAATGGACGCACACAATACCTTTGATGAGCCAGAGAACGTGACTCCCACCGGTATCGAGGTCGTCCTGGACGCTGGTACGCTGAAGCTGGAACTGCCCGCCAAGTCCGTTACCGTGATAAAGATCAGATAGGCTTGCAAACAATGGGGTCAGGTTCCGCGAACCTGACCCTGGTTTTTCAATCGTAATAGCGGCACGTGTTACCCACACACTTACACCGTTTCTTTTTCTTCGCCTGGTCCACCCCTTCGGTCGTCATGATCACCCGCTGCAGTGAGCCGTCTTCGTTGTAATACAGCGGATCGATCGACACCGAGCGCCTGAAGCGGCCGCCACTGGGCTGGCCGTTGCGCGGCGGCACCGCGCCGGTGTGGTAGATAAAGTAATCGCGGCCCTTGAACTCGATAATGGACTGGTGGTTGGTTTCGGTATTACCCGCCACCTCGTTCAGTATGTCCATCGGCTTCCAGGGTCCGTGGATGCTGTCGCTCATCGCGTAGCAGATTTTTTCCGGGAAATAGCAGGCGTATGAAAGGTAATAGTTAGAACCTTTTTTGTGCACCCACAACGCTTCGGTGAAATTCGGGATGTCGATGACCTGGATCTCGCCGTCCAGTTCGGTCATGTTGCCGGCCAGTTTCACGTACTTTGGCACCGAGTTGCCCCAGAACAGGTATGCGTCGCCATTTTCCTCGATAAAGGCCGCCGGGTCGATATCATCCCAGTCGATCGAGGTCTGCGTGGTCATGTCGTTGGTCACCAGGGCCGAACCACGGGCATCGGTAAAGGGGCCGGTCGGAGAATTCGAAGAGGCCACGCCGACCGCGAAACCCGGGTGTGAAGCGTTGTGACGAACCGTTGTATAAAAATAGTACGTTCCATCCTTCTCGACCATGTGCGATGCCCAGGCATCACCGGTGGCCCAGCTGAAATCGGTCGCGCGCATGATCGGCCCGTGCTCCGTCCAGTTCTTCATGTCCTGGGACGAGAACACCAGCCAGTCGTGCATCTGGAAGAACACATCGTTGTTGGGCGCCTGGTCGTGACCCGTGTACAGGTACACGGTATCGCCCTGCACCAGCGCGGCCGCATCGGCGGTGAAAACGTGCTCGAACAGGGGGTTTTTTGCCGCGACGGAGGAGGCGGATACTGCGCTACCGAGCGCCAACAGAATCAGGATTTTTTTCATGGCTCCAGCCTATTCTTCAATGAGTTTCGTGGTGAGTCGGTCCAGGTCAGCCGGATTGACCACGGGCCAGCCCTCGTCCCAGGCAATCGGCAGGATCCGCAGTTTCTGCAGGTAGTTGTCGGCGGACTCGTAGGCGTGAAAAACCAGCCAGTCCTGACCGTCGAAGGTATAAGCCGAGTTGTGACCCAGGGCTACCCAGTTTTGATTGCCTTCCAGCACCAGCGTTCCGCCGCCTTCGAGCATGGATTGCCCGTCGCGGTCCAGGTATGGCCCGGTCACCGACTTCGAGCGGCCCACCATGATCTTGTAAGTGCTGTCTCCTTTGCGGCAACACAGGTCAAAGGAAACGAACAGGTAGTACCAGCCCCCCTTGCGAAAAATATAGGGGGCTTCAATCGCGCCTGTGCCGGGAGCGGCGTCGGGCTTTGCCGGGTCACCGGGACGCTTCGCCAGGCTGTACCATTCCTGGGGCTCGGCGACCCGCGTCAGCGAGGGATCCAGTTTGACCAGCTTCAGGCCTTGCCAGAAGGAACCGAAACTCATCCAGTACTGGCCGGCATCGTCCTGCACGATGGCGGGGTCAATGGCGTTCCAGTGGTCACGGTTGGGCACAGACTGCAACACGAGCCCCTGGTCCTTCCAGCCGTAATCCGGTGATTCGGGGTCCAGTGTTTCACTCACCGTCACCCCCATTCCGGAGGTGTTCTTGCCAAACGCCGACACGGAGTAGTAGACGTAGAATTTCCCGTCTTTCTCGATGATGTCAGGCGCCCACAGGTGGCCGTTGAAACCGGGCGCCACGTCCTGCGCCCAATCCGGTTCGGTTTCGAAGATCCGCCCGATGCGTTTCCAGTTAACCCGGTCCGTGGACTGGTACATCGTCAGCCCGGGCCCGGTGCTGAAGACATAATAGAAATCACCTTCCTGCGCCATCACGGGGTCGTGAACCTCGACCTGTATGGCCAGGGCGCTGCTGCAGGAAACGACGAGGGCTGCGAGGATGGCGATTGCTCTGTTGACCATTTGAATATTCCCTTTGCAATGAACTGGCTGTGCAAAACAGCCCGGAAAGTACGATAATACTGCAAAATGGTAGCGCTAACTATCCATACTGGAAAATTGTAGGGGTGTTCACAGAAATGACCACAGCACGTTCCCTGGACCGTTTGAAGACGCTGATACTCCTGTTCCTGGCATGCACAAGCCTTGCAGCAACGGCCGATTCCCTGAACCTGGACAACCCGATCGTCCTGCAACGCGCCGACCCCTGGATCCACCGTGACGAAAGCACCGGTTGCTACTGGTTTATCGGCACCGCGCCGGAATTCGACCGTATCGAGCTGCGCCAGGCCTGCCGCCTGAACGACCTGAAGCTGGCCGAGCCCGTCACGGTCTGGCGCATGAGGGAGTCCGGCCCGATGAGCGCCAATATCTGGGCGCCGGAGCTACACCGGATCGACGGCAAGTGGTATATCTATTTCGCGGCTGGTGACGTGGCAAGGCGTTTCAGTATCCGTATGTATGTGCTGTCCAACGCCAATGACGACCCGATGACCGGGGAGTGGGTGGAAGAGGGTCAGATCAGGACGCCCTGGGACAGCTTCTCGCTGGACGCGACTTCCTTCGAGCACCGCGGCAAACGTTACCTGCTGTGGGCGCAGATGGACCGTGACCGCAGCTACAACTCGGCCCTGCTCATCGCCGAAATGGATAGCCCGGTCAGTATCCGGCAGGAAGTTGCCATCATCAGTGAACCGTTGCTGGATTGGGAGCGCCTGGGCTACAAGGTCAACGAGGGCGCAGCCGTCATCATCCGCAACGGCAGGGTGTTCCTCACCTACTCCGCCAGCGCCACCGACCACCGCTACGCGATGGGTCTGCTGTGGGCGGACGAGCATGCGGACCTGATGGACCCGGCCAGTTGGCACAAGCTGCCCGAACCGGTATTTACCAGTGACGAGTCACTGGGGCGTTACGGCCCGGGCCACAACAGCTTCACCATCGCTGAAGACGGCAAAACCGACCTGATGATCTACCACAGCCGCGATTACCGCGATTTGATCGGCACGCCGTTGACCGATCCAAACCGGCACGCAAGGGCGCGGGTACTGCACTGGGACGATAACGGATTCCCGGACTTCAGGCCCGGGGAGAACGACTGAAAAGCAATGGTCTCACTCGCTGCGCAGGAGACGGACGCCATAGATGCCACCGGCAAGTGAGCCCTCCCCGGCGACGAAGCGCAGCCTGTGTTTGCCGCCCTTGCCGGCGGCGAGCGCCTCGGCCGGCACGGGGTAATCCACCGATACGAACTGTGCTCCGTGCTCGCCGCTCAGGCTGACCTCGGCAAGCAGCACGCCGTTCATTTCGATGCTGAAGTTGCGGCCGGCATCAGCACCCCAGTAGTCGATACGCAAAATCCGGCCTGCACCTTCCGGGTCGTTCAGGGTGTATGCAAACCAGCCGGCAGCATGGCGCCAGTGGCGACCAAAATTGACGCCCGCCTCGGAGTCAACAGCCTCGAACTCGTGCTCCACCTCGGGTTGCTGCTCACCCGGGGCTACCGTGTCGACAGTTAACTGCTCTAACTCGAGCCGTGCGGCTTCTTCCAGGCGGACGGCCTCCTGCCGCGCGTGCAATTGCCCGGGCGTGCTGAACGGCCAGTAGAGCACGTAACGGGACCGGTGAAGCCGAAAGAACGGAATCAGTTCCCAGGCCTCGAGTGCTTCCAGCCCGGCACCGCCCGTGAAGCGGAAACGCAGTTGCCCGCCCTCGATGCGTTCGAACCGGTCAGCAAAATCGGGCTTGTCGGATACAAACACCGGCGTTTGCTCCAGCGGGCACATCGCACCACCGGCGATATGGCCCATGCGGCTGCCGTCCGCGTAAAAATCCAGCGATTCGTTTTGCAACGGTGGTGTCGCTGCCGCCAATACGACGGGGCCATAAAGAACCGCGAACCAGTTCTCCCCGCCCGGCATTTGCTCCAGCCGGGTCTCCATCGGCAACTGCAGCGATACCGTGTCGCCCTTCTTCCAGCTGCGCTCAAGGCGGATATAGCCGTCGGCGCCGGCCAACACTTCCTGCGTTTCTCCGTTGATCCTGAGAACAGGAGTCCCGACCGCCCAGTTCGGATAACGTAATTTCAGAATGGATTCGACGTCCGCTTCGAATACAAGCTGAGTCTCCGGGCGGTCGGGAAAACGGTTGACCTGGCGCAGCTTCAGACCTTTTTCGGGCCAGTCAAGGCGCGACGGGATAAACAGGTTGACGAGCAGTTCAGCGCCGTCGGCAGCGTAGATGAACTCGCCGTATTTCACGTGGTTTTCGATGCCCGAACCGACGCAGCACCACATGGCCTCGTGTACCTGCGAATAAACGCGGTAGTGTTGCGGCCGCATGGCCGTGAAATAGACCAGGCCGCCGGTGGCCGGGTCCTGCGATGACAGGATGTGGTTGTACAGGGCGCGCTCGTAATAGTCGGCATATTCAGGCCGGGGCTCGGCCCGGTATAAGAGGCGCGTCAGCTTGAGCATGTTGTAGGTATTGCAGGTCTCGGGCCCTTCAACCTCTTCCACCATCGGCGAAAAATCGTTTTTGTCTTGGAAGTGTTCGCGCACGCTGTTTCCGCCGATGGCGACACTGCGCTCATTGACGACCGTGTCCCAGAAATACCTCGCCGCTCCGTGCCAGGCCGGGTCGTCCGCCGACTGCGCAATGGCCTGGAAACCCACCACCTTGGGAATCTGGGTATTGGCATGCAACCCGGTAAGACGGTCTTCGCCCCGTAGCAGGGGTTCCAGCAGCAGGCGATGGGAAAAACGCCGCGCCACGTCCAGGTAACGTTGTTCACCGGTGATGCCGGCCACGTCGGCGAACACCTCGTTCATGCCGCCATGCTCGGTAAGCAGCATGGTTTGCAGCTGCTCATCGTCGAGCTTTGAAACCAGCCCGGCTGCCCAGTCCGCCCACTCGACCAGCATCGTGCGGGCCAGCGGATTGCCGGTGAACAGCCAGGCGTCGCGCAGGCCGGAAAACGTCTTGTGCAGGTTGTACCAGGGAACCCAGTAGCCGTTCAGGTCGAACAGGTCGGCGCGCACGTCGCCGGCCGCCAGTTCGGCCCACAGCTGTTGCCCGCCGGGCACACCACCGAGGTAACCATCCCCGTTCGCCAGCTGGGCCCGCCGCAGTTCACCCAGCATGTAATCGAGGCGTTGCTTGACGTCCTCGCGGCCGGTGGCGGCCCAGGCCATGCTGAGCGCGCTAAGGTAATGCCCGCCAATGTGGCCACCCAGGCCGGAACTCTCCCAGTTGCCGTATTTTTTTGCGCGCGGCTCGAGCCCCGCTTCTGCCAGGTAGGGCGCCAGCAGCCGGTCCGGCTGCATCGCCATCACGTATTCGATGTTGCGGTCCTGGGCCTGTTTGAAGGGGCTTTCGAGCAGGCGGACGTCGCTCAGCGCAGGGTACTCAACAGCCATCACGCTGGCGCACAAAAAGAGGCCGGTCAGTATTGTCAGTATCCTGAAGTTCATTGATCCGTCCTGGCCTTTGAAGTCGCCGGCCTAGTCTGCCAGGGCGGCGTCGCCAAACACCGGCATACCGTCTTCATCCCACCTCAGTGGCTTGACGAAGGTGTGCCGGTTCGGATCCCACAATGGATCACCCTCGATCTCGGTATAGGTGCGCGCATGGTAGACCAGCAGGTCGGTCTCACCGTCCTCGGACACGGTGAAACTATTGTGGCCGGGGCCAAAAACGCGGTACTCGGGGTTGCTGGTCAGTACCGGCGTGTCCGATTTGCTCCAGCTGTCCGGATCCAGCAGGTCGGCGTTTTTATCGGCCCACAGCAGGCCCATCGCGTAATTCTCATCCGTTGCACTGGCGGAATAGGTAATGAACAGGCGGTGCCCGCGCTTGACCACGGCAGGCCCTTCATTGACCCAGAAACCCTGGATCTCCCAGTCGAACTCGGGGATGCTCAGGCGTACCGGTTCGCCTTCGATTGCAACCGGGTTCTTCATTTTTGCAATGTACAGGTTGGAGTTGCCACGGATGCCCTCTTCCTTCTGCGCCCACAGGTAATACAACTCGTCGTTGTGGGTAAAGGTCGTGGCGTCCAGGCAGAAGGTATCCATGCCGGTGTCGATCTGGCCCTCGAAAGCCCACTCCCCCTCCAGCGGATTGGCCGAAGGATTCGATATCGCGTACATCCGGTGCTGGAACAGCTCGTCCTTGATCTCGCGCGACGGTGCCGCCGCGAAGTAGACGTACCAGCAATCGTGAATAAAATGCAGCTCAGGCGCCCATATCAGGTCGCTGTAAGGACCTTCGTCCGGCTTGCACCAGACCATCTTGGTTTCGGCATCGACCAGTTCTGCGATCGTGCGCGCCCGCCGCAATTCGATGCCGTCGTAATCGGGAACCGACGCGGTGAAGTAATACCAGCCATCATCGTGCTTGTGAATGTAGGGATCGGCCCGCTGTTCGATCAATGGCGCCAATACATTCATTTCAGACTCCAGGTTTATTACGTTTCAATCCAGTCGAAACCCGGCTCAGGCGGGCTTCGCTTCCAATCCGTTGATCTTTCCGCTCGAGACCATCTCGTTGTAGTAGCTGTCCGTGATCCGGTACTTGAACATCAGCCCGCCCATGATCGCGTGGAAAACGCCGGGGATGATGGACAGCATCAGCGCGATACCGGTCAGCGCCAGGTCGCTCTGCACCTCACCGGCCTGGTAGCCGAACAGGGTAAGCAGGATACCGACGATGAAACCGGCTGCGCCCATGCCCGCCTTCTGGCAGAACGAGATGCCGCCGAAGGCCAGTCCGGAGACACGTTTTCCGGTCTTGACCTGCCCGTAGTCCACTGCCTCGGCAATGGCCGACCAGAACACCGGTGCGTGCAGGTCGACCACGAAGGACAGGACAAAATAGAAAACAAAGGCCAGGACGACATCACCCGGCCCCACCAGCAGGAACATCAGCAGGCTGATCACGCCGACGGCGAGCTGCGTCCAGCGGAACAGTTGCACCTTGCAGTAGCGCTTGGTGATCCAGGTGGAAGCCACCATGGCCAGGATTGCGGCGACCACGCCGGTTGACAGGAAACCCGACAGCATCGTGGCGCCCGCACCCAGGTAATAAGTGGCGTAGTAGGCCGCAACGGAGGCACGGATCACGTAGCCGACCGTGCCGATAAAGCACACGCCGCACAGCACCAGCCACTGGTCGTTTTTCAGCAGGATCCTGAATTGCTCACCCAGTGGCTTCTTGTCGATCACGTGCTCGACCCGTTCGGTCGTTGTCGCGAAGCAGAACAGGAACAGCAGCGTGGCCATCGCAGCCATCACGCCCATGGCCGCCTGGTAGCCGTCGGCCAGGGTTTCGCCGCCCCAGCGGGAAGCCATGATCGGCACAATGATGGTCACGCAGAACGCGGCGATCTTGGCAAAAAACAGGCGGTAGCCGTTTGCAGACAGTCGTTCCTGCGGATCCGCGGTCAGCACACCGATCAGCGAAATATAGGGAATCGTGACCGCGGTAAACATCAGGGTCACCAGGATATAGGTGCCATACGCCCAGATCAGCTTGGCGTTGTAGCTCCAGTCCGGCGTGGTGAACAGCAGAAACACCGAGATACCAAAAGGCACGGAAAGGAACAGGAAATACTGGCGGTACCGGCCCCAGCGGGACTTGTAACGGTCCGTGATCAGTCCCATCAGGGGATCGGTGACCGCATCGACCAGGCGGGCCGCCAGGAACAGGATGCCCATGTGGGTCGGCTTCAGGCCATAAATATCGGTGTAGAAAAAGGAAATGATAAGGAACATCGACGAGATGACGACGTTGACCGCCATGTCGCCGGCGCCGAAGCCGATTTTTTCAAGATAGGTGAGTTTTTGTGTCTGCATTTTCCAATTGTTCTTGTGGGCCCGGGTCTTTGTCTATGTTAGCGGTACCATATTCGCACAAATATCAAAATCAATCGACCCGCCGACCTGAATGAATTCAGCGCGCGAGTTGACTGGCCCAGATCGAGATGCCTTCCACCGATTGCGCCGAGAAAGTGACCACGAACTGTTCAGACGTCTCGTTCCATCCCCTGGACATCACGCCCGCGAAGCTGCCGACACCGTCAAGCGCCACCGTGATCCGGTTGCCGTAACTGCGCGTCCAACGACCACTGTTTTCGCCGCTGATGTCACCGTCGTCTTGCAGGAAAATGGTAACCGGTTCGACGATATCGCCGATGATGGCCTTGCCGTGGTTGATCAGCTTGTACTCCCCGACTGTCTCTTCCAGGGCGACGGTTTCCATGTTCCAGCAGTGGGCCTTGTGGCGACAGCGCGGCTGGTACCAGGGGTAGCGGCCGGCGGCAAAGGGAACGTCCCTGTATGGCACATGGCGGTAAGGCACCCAACGGTAAGGAGCCACCACCGGCCAACCGTCCGCGTTCATGAACATTTCGTGTACACGTACCTGGTGGAACTCCCCCTGCCCGGGAAAGCGCGTGTGAAAAACCAGGAAGTACTTGCCGGTTTCCGCGTCGTAGAACGCTGAATTATGGCCCGGAGAAGAATATCCGTGACCGGCCCCCGTGCCAGGCTCACGGTCGTCCCGGTCCCAGAAATGGTCTCCGAACAGCTTCTGGCCAAAGGGCGCAATGCTGTCATCATCGAATAGCGGCAGCGCAGGGTTGGACTTCACGTCGGCCATGTCGTTACCCAGGGCGTCGAAGTAAGGTCCGTCGGGATACAAAGAACGGGCCACCCGGATGTTGTAGCCGTCACGGTAAGACAACCCGCCGAACGAGACAAACAGGTAGTAGTAGCCCGTGTGCCGGCTGTAGATGATGTAAGGGCCTTCGATGCGGCTGTGGTTGCCGCCCATCAGGTGCTTGCCGTAACCCTGCCCTGCAAGTGGAAAACCGGTCAGGGGGTCCATCTCGAGGATGAAAATGCCGCCCGAATACGATCCGTAGACCATCCACAGCTTGCCGGCGTTATCGTAAAAAACGTGCGGGTCGATGGTATTGGGGTGGATCAGCGGGTCGTACACGTTGACGCCGTCTTCGCTGACCTGACCCCACATGCCAGATTGCAGGAAGATGCCCTGGAATGCATAAGGACCCTCTACTTCATCTGCTATGGCCAGCCCGATCGACGCGCGAGGCGCATCCGACTGGCTGAGGTTGGGATACATGTAGAAGCGACCATCGTCGAGCTGCGTGACGTTATTCGCCCACAAGCCGACGGCGCCTGACCAGTCGTAGATCTCCTCCAGTTCGGTGACCGCGTTTTCGAACAAGGGGTTGTATTCGTTGACACCGTCGGCGATCAGTTCCCAGTTCAGCAGGTCCGTAGTTTTTGCAGCCGCCAGGTGGGAGCCGAAAATATAGTAGCTTCCGTCGACCTCGAGAACCGATGGATCGTGAACCGTGACGTCCTGGAAGGAGACCTGGCCCGTTTCGGGCACGCTCTTTAGCCGCTGAAAGTCCAGGACGCTCCTGGTTTTCTGCCGCATCGACGGTTCCGACGCGACCAGGAAGCCAGGCGGCAATACCAGGGACAGGCACAAAAAAGCCAGCCAGGCGAACTGTAAGGCCGAATTGGAATTCCGTTTCTTCATCTGGATTGATTGTGCCCCTGTTCGCTAAGGGCCACCCGGACAAGGGAATAAACCCGGTCAGATGGCCGCCGCTTGATCCCGGTCAATTGTGCTGATTTCGTCGCTTGCCTTGAAAAACTGATTCAAACGATCATAATGTTACCGCTAACATATGTAAATGTGAAGTGACGGGGGTCAAGTGAAAACGAGGTCGGCAAGAATCGTGATCGACCGGGAACGGGTACATTCCGTGCTTGACCGCCGCTTGTTTGGAAGCTTTCTCGAACACCTGGGACGGGCCGTTTACGAAGGCGTTTACCAACCCGGTTCACCCTTGAGCAACAAAGACGGACTTCGATCGGACCTGCTCGAAGAAGTCCGGGGCCTCGCCGTACCCATCGTGCGATACCCCGGTGGCAATTTTGTCTCCGGTTACAACTGGCTGGATGGTGTCGGGCCCAGGGAACTTCGACCATCCGTGCACGAGAAAGCCTGGAACTCGACCGAGACCAACCAGTTCGGAACCAACGAATTCATCCGGTGGTGCAGGCAGGCCGGTTCGGAGCCGATGCTGGTATTCAACCTCGGCACCAATACCCCTGAAATGGCGGCCGCTTACGTTGACTATTGCAATGGTGAAGGTGGAACACGGTGGAGCGATCTGCGCCGCGAGCACGGCTACGAGCGCCCGCACAAGGTGCGCTACTGGTGCCTCGGCAACGAACTCGACGGCCCCTGGCAGATGGGCCACATGTCGGCCCGGGAATACGGCCGAATCGCGGTCGAAACGGCGAAGTTGGTGCGTGAAGTCGATCCCGGTGTGCAACTGATTGCCGCCGGGTCCAGTAACACGGAACTGCCAAGCTTTGGCAGTTGGGACCGGGAGATTCTCCAGCATTGCTACGAACATGTCGACGCCATCTCGCTGCACAACTACTACGGCAATACCGCAGAGCTCACCGGCGCGAGTTCAGCACGCTACCTGGCCATGAACCTGGACATGCAGCGCCAGATCCATGAAATCGCCAGCATCTGTGACGAAGTGCGAGCGGATCGGGGCTGCTCAAAGCGACTGTGGCTGGCGTTCGATGAATGGAATGTCTGGTACCGCGCCCGCACACCGGCGGACATGGACGGCCAGGGCCGGGTGGCGCCGCACCTGTTGGAAGAAGAATACAACCTCGAAGATGCCCTGCTGGTCGGCGGCTTCCTGAATACCCTGATGCGCGAATCCGGACGGGTCCGCATCGGCTGCCTGGCACAGATCGTCAACGTGATTGCACCGCTGATGGCCAATGACCAGGGCATTTTGCGCCAAACCACCTACTACCCTTACGCCTGGGCCTTGAAATACGCAAGCGGCCAGGTAATCGACCTCGCTGTCGAGTCAGACACCTACCCGATTAAGGCTGACGGCCTGCGGCCAGATTTCGCCCGTGATGCGCAAGTGCCCTATATTGATGCCGCGCTGACGATGGATGAACAAAGGGGTGAGGCCTACCTGTTCGTGCTGAATCGTGACCTGAACAATGAGCGCGAACTGGTCCTCGAGTGGCAGGGCCCGGCACCGACCCGTGTGCTGAACTGCGAAACGATTACCGGCCCGGACCTGCAAGCCATCAACACCTTTGATCAGCCCCGGCGGGTCATCCCGCAAGCACTTGATGCCCCGGCACCCGGAAGCAGCATGACGCTCAAACTGCCTCCGGCTTCTTATACCGTGCTGGGCCTGGCCGTGCGGTCAGGAACGCCCATGCGCGGAACATGAATTTGCCTGGATGACAAAGGCCGGCCCGGAATAGAAATCCGGGTCCGTAAGCTGCGTCAGTTCTTCTCCCACACCGGGATGCGACCCGGTGTATACGGTGCGCCGGCGTTCGCCAGTTCGTCCTCGAGGCCCCGGACCCGCGCGTCGACCTTTTCCAACGCGGTGAGCACCTCGGCAAAGCCATTATTGGCATCGTCATAGGCACGCTCGAAGGTACCCGTGCTTCCGGAAGTCGTCACCCACAGGGAGGAGATGATCAGGTCGGTCTTGCCTTTCAATGACATCCGCGACTGGCCTTCGTCCATGACCAACAAACCGTCACCGTTCAATAGTTCGTCGACCTCTCGCAGGTCGGCCCGGATCGCCGAGACCGCGTTCAGCCAGCCCTCCTGAACGCCGGCCATACTCAGTATGGCCTGCTCGAGGTAAGGCAGGCGCCCGTTCAGCAGGTCGAGATGGGCGTCTGCACCCGAGATCGCCCGGGACAGGTTCGCCACTTTTGCGTTGAAGGCATCCAGTGCGTCGAGGTCATCGGCCGGGATGCTGGCGATATTGAGCGGATTGCATGTCAGGCCCTGCTCTTCGCCGATCTGCTCAAGGCTGCCGCCCTGGTATTTGTGCATCGTCACCGTGTAGTCCCCGGGCGGCACCATGTAACCGACATCCTTCTGCTCCCAGGGCACGTACTCACCGCCCGATTCGAGAGAGACCGGGCCGGTCGGGTTGGTGCGGAAATCCCACACGAGACGCTGCACACCGGCTTTGACCGGTTTCTTGATCGAACGGATTGCGCGGCCTTCATCATCGGAAATCACGAACAGCAGGAAAGGATCTTCCTCGGTCGCTTCTTTCTTTCGCTGTTCGTAGTCCGGAAGCCCGACTTCTTTGCCCGCCTCCTGCAGTTTCTTTTCCGCCTCGTTGCGCAGGTCTTTGCTCGACTTGTGGTCTTCCTTGACGTAGTAGCTGATCACAGCTCCTACTTCCGGGTTTGGCGCAGAATAGACACTCGCACCGAGGAAGCCAACACCGGGAAAGCCCATTGGATCGGCTTCCACGAACATGGCCGCATCGGCCACCGGGAACAGCGTGGCGGCTTGCTCAAGTACATCAGGCTTGAGCTGCCGCAGCGGCGTGTAGTCATCAAGGATATAAACACCCCGGCCAAAGGTGGCCACCACCAGGTCGTTCTCGTCCCGCTGGATATCCAGGTCGGTGACCTGCACCGATTCGGGAATACCGGCCTTCAGCTTCGTCCAGGCAATCTCATCGGTATTGGAAACATAAACCCCGTTCATCGTGCCGGCGAAAATCAGCTTAGGATCCACGTGGTCGACGGCAATGGTGTACGTCGTGCCTCGCTCAGGCAGGTCTGCGGTGATGGAGGTCCAGGTCGCACCGCCGTCGCTGGTCTTGTAGAGATAGGGTTTGAAATCCCCGGCAAAGAAGTTGTGACAGGCCGCGTAGGCAACGTTTTCATCGAGAGGCGACGCCACGATGTGATGAATCCGGGCAAACTCCGGAAGCCCTTTCAGCGTTGCTTTCTGCCAGTTTGCACCGCCGTCGTGGGTGTAGTGCAGCAAGCCATCACCGGAACCGGCATACAGGCGGTTTTCATCGAGCGGGGATTCCGCCAGGGTCACGATGTGTGCAAACGACGACTTGGAGACCATCTCGTCGATGCTCCAGTTCCGGTCCATCAAGGGGTGCAACTTTGTCGGCACGCCACGGGTCAGGTCGGGGCTGATTTCGCGCCAGCTTTCACCGCGGTCGTCCGAACGCAATACGATGTTGCCGCCGTGGTAAAGCCGCTTGTGATCGTGCCGCGAGATGATGAGCGCCGCGTCCCAGTCGAAGCGGTAAGCCGGGTCGCCGGCCTTTTCAAAACCGCGCAGGTAGAGGCGTTCGCCGCTCCTTTTGTCGTAACGAACGATATTGCCGAACTGCCACTGTGAGTAAACGATATTCGGATCAGTCCAGTCGACCTGGGTCTCGAAGCCATCGCCGCCCTGGGTAAAGTACCAGTCGCTGTTGAGAATGCCGCTCGAATTGATGGTCCGCGACGGGCCGCCGAGGCTGTTGTTGTCCTGGGTGCCGATGTAGACGTTGTAAAACGGCTTGGCGTTGTCGGCCGTCACCTTGTAGCACTCGGCCAGCGGCAGGTTGGCCTTGAAATCCCAGTGCGCCCCCATGTCAAATGTCTCGTACACGCCACCGTCGGTGGCGGACAACATGTGGCGGTTGTCCTGCGGGTCGATCCACAGGTCGTGGTTGTCCACGTGTTTCTTGTCTTCACCCATGCGTGACCAGGTCTTGCCGCCGTCGATGCTGACCTGGTTGAAGATGTCCATGGCGTAGACCCGATCGACATTCTCGGTATCGCCGAAGAGCTTCTGCATGTAGAAGGGGTAGGCGGTGACGTAGTCACTGACCTTGGACCAGCTGGCGCCCGCATCGCTGCTCCGGTAAGTACCTCGCTCCTCTTTCGCATCAACAACGGCAAACAGCACGTCCGGGTCGACCGGCGAGATATCCATGCCGATGCGTCCCACCATCTCCTGGGGCAGGCCGCCTTCGAGCCGTTTCCAGCTGGTTCCACCATCCGTGGTTTTGTAGATCCCGCTCTCGTCACCGCCGGTCACGATGGTGGTCAGGTAACGTTGCCGCTGGTGCGCCACCGTGTAGAGCACATCGGGGTTACGCGGATCCATGTGCAGCTCCCAGGTCCCGGTATGTTCGCTTGGGTGCAGCACGTTTTCCCAGGTTTCGCCGCCGTCGGTGGTTTTGAAAACACCGCGGTCCCCGCCCGATTGCCGGTGTGGCCCGTAGGCCGCTACCCAGACGACGTCCGGGTTTTCAGGGTGCACGACGATCTCACCGATCTGCTGTGACTCCTTCAGGCCCTTGTTGACCCAGCTTTTGCCGCCGTCCTCGCTCCGGTAGACACCGTCGCCCGGCACCATGTAGGAATGCGCGTTGTTCTCGCCCGTGCCCACCCAGACCACGTTCGGATTGGACGGATCCATGGTTACGGCGCCGATCGAAAAGGACGACTGGTGGTCGAAGACCGGCGCGAAGGTGACGCCGCTGTTTTCCGTTTTCCACAGGGAGCCGTGCGCCGATGCCACGAAGTACTCGGAGTGGTCCCGCGGGTTGACCTCGATATCGATCACCCGCCCGCCGGTCACGGCCGGGCCGATACTCCGGAATGCGAGCGCCTCGAGAGAGACTTTTTCCAGGGTGAGGGGACCTTCATCATCGGAGCTGGAATCCTTCTTCTCAGCACAGGCGGCGAGAGGAAGCATGACGACGAAGCACAGGACAGCAGTACGCAGCATTTTATTTTTCATGCCGGGCATAGTAACGCAGTAGGAAGGCTGCGGGAATTGGATTATCACGCGTCATTTTGACGCTATAACGTCATCGACGTTATACTGTCAACATGGAAATTACACCACCCAAACGCGCCACCGTGTATTTCGATCCGGTGCTGCACCGCGCGCTCCGCATCAAGGCAGCGGAGATGGAAACCAGCATCTCAGACCTGGTGAACGAAGCCGTCCGGTCGGCGCTTTCCGAAGACGCCGATGACCTGGAGGCGTTCGAAGTCCGGGAAAGCGAACCCGACTATGCCTTCGAAGACGTCGTGAAGGATATGAAGCGGCGTGGGCAGTTATAGGATCCGGATAAAGCAGTCGGCGCGAAAAGAACTGGAAGCGGTCTCGACAAAGGCCGACCGACGCAGGATCATCGAACGGATCCAGGCGCTGGCCACAAATCCCAGGCCCCATGGCTGCAGCAAACTCTCGGGCCGGGAACTCTACCGCGTCCGGCAGGGGCAGTATCGCATCCTCTACTCCATCAAGGACCAGGAACTGTTAATCCATGTCATCCGGATCGCCCACCGGAAATCGGCGTATCGCTAGCCGAAAACCTTCGGCTTGCGGGTCAGACCGCGGCGACCGAAGCTGCAAACAACAGCTGGGCGGCAAAATACATCGGCAGCCCCCAGATGCGGTTGACGAATCCCGGTGCAACAAAGCGGTTTCGGGCCACGGTCAGGTCCGAGACCAGGAATAGCAGGCCGCCGAGCAACACGGTCATGCCTCCGCGCGCCGAAAATGTGCCGACGGCCGTGGCCATCATGGCTGATATCGTGACCACGTAAAGCCACACCGGCCGCCGCATTTTCTGATCCAGCACCGGCTTCAGCCATGCAAGCACCCGCCAGGCAAAGACGGCCAGCACCGCTGCGGACAGCGCCAGCGCCGGGACTGATATTCCACGTACAGCAAAAGCGCCTATGTATACGAAGTGGCCCAAAAGAAAACTTACGAGCCCGGCCAGGAAAAGCAGCCTGTTGTTAACGGAAACCAGCAACAAGTCTCCGACCCAGCAAAACGCCATGGCCACGAGCACCAGGCGCCCGTACTCCGTGCCGAGCGCATCCAGTGACAGGGCTGCGGCAATATACGACGAGGCCGCCACCAGTTTGCCCAGGCCACTGAGAGTAAAATTAGAGCGATACTCCCCGGCGAGCGCCAAGGCAAGCCCCAAGCCACAGATTCCTGCCCAAATGATGTACCCGTCCCAGCTTTGCATAATATTGAGCCTGTTATTACCCTGGCGTTGCTTGTATTCAAAACGAACCTGGCTTTCGATTGTTACTGTTCCATCACGGGCTTTACAACCATGTCTTCGCTGATTTCGATGGGCACCAACCCGAAGTGGAGCCGGAACGGGGCGGTCATGTCATTGCCGAACATGGTTGTCCACCAGTCGCCCTTTTTGTCTTTGAATACCGTGCCGTGACCGGCGTGCGGCACACCGACGATGGCTTTGCTGTAGGGTCCGAAGAGTGACTCGGAAACGCCGTACATCATGTCGTAGGTGCCCCACAGCCTGAGATCGCCATTCCACTCGGCGCCGGTGAGTACGTATTTACCATTGATTTTCGACAGGGCGTTACCCTCGTAGCCTACGTGGTGGTTTTCTACGGTCTGCAGCCTGACCGGCTCATTTACAAAGCCATTGCGTTGCTCGTTGAGCTCGCCCAGGCGGCCACCGCCCCACAGGAAGTAGACCTTGCCGTCGTCATCTTCGAAGATGTAACCGTCGATGCCCTCGACGAGGTAGCTGTCGGTCACGTTTTCATACGGGCCTTCGGGCTTGCCGCTGCTGCTGCGATACAACCAGGTGCGCCCTCGCGGTTCCCACAGGCTGAAAGTCAGGTAGTAGGTATCGTCAGCTTTGACATAACGGAATTCCGGCGCCCACAACATGGTGTTCTCGGGAATGTCGCGCCCCAGGCCCTCTTCATCCAGCATCGAGTCCGGCGACTCACTGGAAGTACGCGTCTCCGTGCGCAATACCGGAGAACGGAACGGCAATGAGATCGTGCAACTTTACATCACCAGCGAAGATGCGGAGTTTGACGTGCCACAGTCGTCCCTGGTTGGTTTCAAGTCAGTTGAAATAGCAGCCGGCGCGGAACGGACCGTGACGTTTACCGTGAAACCGGAGCAGATGGACGTGTTCGACGCCAATGGCGAACGCCAGCGCGTCAAGGGCCGCTACACGCTGCACGCCGGCGGTGTTTCGCCTGGCGAACGCGGCGCTGAACTTGCTGGCAACGAGCCGCAAACGACTCAATTCATAGTGAAGTAAGCAGCTTTTGGACCGGCACCATGAATCGATTACAACACCTGGCACAGGCCTTCGCGCGATTGTTTTGTCATTTAGTCCGTGCTGAAGGTATGCACCGTTCTGGTCTTGTACACCTCTCCCGGCTGCAGGATCGTGCTCGGGAAATTGGGCTGATTCGGGCCGTCGGGGAAGTGCTGGGTTTCCAGGCACATACCGTAACGGTAGCCGTAAACCACTCCGCCCTTGCCGATATTGGAGCCGTCCAGGAAGTTGCCGGAGTAAAACTGTAGACCCGGCTCGTCGGAATGAATGGTCATCACGCGGCCACTCTCGGGATCGGCCAGGGTGAGGATGTGGCGCCATTCACCGTCAGCATTCTGATCCACCACCCAGTTGTGGTCGTAACCGCCGCCGAACGCGAGTTGCTCGTTGTCCATTCCGATGTCCTGGCCGATCGGCTTGGCGCTGCGGAAATCGAAAGGCGTGCCTGCAACCGGGCGGTACTCGCCGGTCGGGATCAGCGTATCGTCCACCGGCGTGAAATGATCAGCATTGAGTTGCAGCGTGTGGCCCAGGATATCGCGCCTGGCATTGCCGCTGAGGTTGAAATAGCTGTGGTGGGTCAGGTTGACCGGTGTTGCTTTGTCGGTTACCGCCTCGTACTCGACAACCAGTTCATTGTCATGTGTCAGCGTGTATCGCACCACCGCGTGCAGGGTGCCGGGGTAGCCTTCCTCGCCGTCTACACTCACGTAGCTCAACAACAGGCTCGGGCCGTTCTGGGTCTCTTCCATCTTCGAGTCCCAAACCACCTTGTCGAAACCCTTGTCGCCACCGTGCAGGTGGTTCGGGCCATCGTTGGTGGCCAAGTTGTATTCAAAGCCGTCCAACTCGAATTTGCCGGCGCGGATGCGGTTACCGTAGCGGCCGATCAGGGCGCCAAAATACGGTGAAGCGGCGATGTAGTCATCGAGATTGTCATAGCCCAGCACGATATCTTCGAAGTTACCTTCGCGGTCGGGTGCGGTAAGAGAAACGACGATGCCGCCGTAATCGGTGATCCTGGCCACCATACCGGCTTTGTTACGCAGGGTGTAGAGCATGACCTTATCTCCATCCGGTGTAGCCCCAAACGAGGACTTGCTGACGAATACTTCCTGTACTGGTGCGACGGCTTCGGCCATCGGCGGCGGCTCTGGCGCCGCTACCTTGACCGGTTCGGGCTCAGACGAGGGAGAGCAGGCGGTGAGCAGCAAGGTAAAGGCTGCGGTTGCGATCAGTGTGCTGAGTTCTGTTTTCATCTTTCTTCCTTACCTGGAATGAACTGTAGGAGCGGCTATGGCCAGGCGAGCAGCCTCAGGTACCTTCCTCTTTTGTTTCGAATTCTTTACTTATCATTTTTGTTGATGGATAGCGCATTCAATATCAGAAATACTGACTTTAATTTCGGCTTTCCGGGTGAAAATTTTACCCGGTCGTATACAATGGTACCGCTAACAAACATGGAGAGCTAGGCATGACTTCTTCCGACCTTCACGGCGCCGCCGACCTGATCCGCTCCGGTAAAGCCGTGCTTGGCTGCGAACTCGGCTCTACGCGTATCAAGGCCTCACTGGTCAGCCAGGATGGCAAGCCACTGGCAAGCGGTTCTTTCGGCTGGGAAAACCGCTACGAGGACGGTGTCTGGACTTACCGCATGGAAGATGTCTGGCAGGGTCTTGCAGCCTGCTACCGCGACCTAGCGGCCAATGTGAAGGAGCAGTTCGGCGTAGAACTCACCGCCGTTGACGCGGCCGGTTTCAGCGCGATGATGCACGGCTACGTCGTGGTCGACAAGGACGACAAGCTGCTGGTGCCTTTCCGCACCTGGCGCAACAACATCACCGGGCAAGCCGCTACCGAGCTGACCGGCCTGTTTGACTGGTCGATTCCACAGCGCTGGAGCATCGCGCACCTGTACCAGGCCATCCTGAACGGCGAGACCCACGTCCGGGAGATTGCCCATATCACCACGCTGGCCGGTTACGTTCACTGGAAGTTGACCGGCCAATGGGTGATCGGCGCCGGCGATGCCTCGGGCATGTTCCCGGTCGACCCCGATACCGGCGACTGGAACAGCGGCATGCTGCGGGCCTTTGACGAGCGCGTCGCCGACCGGGGTTTCCCCTGGAGGCTGGAACAGATCCTGCCACGCATCGTGGCCGTGGGTGAAGAAGCCGGCAGCCTGTCGGCGGAAGGCGCTGCCCTGCTCGACCTTTCCGGCCAGCTACAACCCGGTATCCCACTGTGCCCACCCGAAGGCGACGCCGGCACCGGCATGGTCGTCACCAACGCCATCAAGCCGCGCACGGGCAACGTATCCGCCGGCACTTCTGTATTCGCGATGCTGGTCCTGGAAGAAAAACTGTCCTGCGCGCGCCCCGAGGTGGACCTGGTGGTAACGCCCGACGGCAACCTGGTCGGCATGGCGCATTCCAACAACTGCACCTCCGACTTCAACGCCTGGGCCGCCCTGATTGGCGAGGCCCTGGCAGCATTCGGCCACCCGGTGGACGAGTCCGAGCTGTTCGGCACCCTGATGGAACGGGCGCTGAAAGGTGATCCCGATGCAGGCGGTCTACTCTCCTATGGTTATGTATCCGGCGAGCACCTGACCGGCTTCACTGAAGGCCGCCCCCTGTTCGTACGCCAGGCGGGCAGCGCTTTCAGCCTGGCCAACTTCGTACGCACGCACCTGTATTCGGCACTCGGTGCGCTGCGAACCGGGCTGGACGTACTGACAGAGAAAGAAGGTGTGCGGGTCGACGAACTGGTCGGCCACGGCGGCTTCTTCAAGACCCCGGGCGTGGGCCAGCGCATCATGGCCGCCGCCACCAATACGGCGGTCAGCGTTCCGGCGACAGCCGGTGAAGGCGGTTCCTGGGGCATGGCGCTGTTGGCCGCGTTTTCCGCCCGTGAGAACCGCGCGGTCACCCTGTCCGAATTCCTGGACGAGGTCATCGGTGACAGCATCGGTGCTGCCGTGGCTCCCGATCCGGACGAAGTTGAAGGCTTCAACCGTTTCTTCCGCCGTTACACGGCCGGGTTGCCGATCGAACGTGCCGCTGTCGAGCACTTTACAGAGGACAATTCATGAGCTACAGCGAACTCAAGCAGGCCGCCTGGGAAGCCAACATGGAGCTGAACGACCGTGGCCTGGTGCTTTACACCTGGGGCAATGTCTCGCAGATCGACCGTGACCGCGGCGTGTTCGCGATCAAGCCCAGCGGCGTGCCTTACGAAACACTGACAGCCGATGACATGGTCGTGGTCGACCTCGACAACCAGCGTGTCGAGGGAACGCTGAACCCGTCCTCGGATACCCGCACGCATACGCATTTATACCGGCATTTCGAAGACATCGGCGGTATCACGCATACCCATTCGACCTATGCCACCGCCTGGGCCCAGGCCCGGCAGCCGATCCCCTGCTACGGCACCACGCACGCGGATTACGCGTACGGCGAGATCCCCTGCACCGCGATCATGAGTAACGAGCAGATCGAGCGGGATTACGAGCAGGAAACCGGCGTGCAGATCACGGACGCCTTCGCCGGCCGCAGGCCGATGGAAACGCCGATGGTCATCGTCGCCGGCCACGCCCCCTTTACCTGGGGCAAAGACGCGGCCGCTTCGGTGTACAACGCCGTGGTGCTGGAGGAGGTCGCCAAAATGGCATACCTCTCACGCACCATCGACCCGTCACTGGCGCCGCTCAAGCAGGAAATCGTGGACAAGCACTACCTGCGTAAACACGGCAGAGATGCTTATTATGGCCAATAAAAATGGGGTCAGAGTAAAGTGCCAGAGTAAACTCCCTGGCACGCTTGTCTGCCCCCGAAACTGGAGTGTTTACTCTGGCACTTTACTCTGACCCCAAAACTACTCTGACCCCAAAACTACCTTGAGGAAGAACATGAAGATTTACGGCAACAAAACCATCTGGTTCGTCACCGGTTCACAGCACCTGTACGGTCCCAAGGTCCTGCAACAGGTCGCCGATAACAGCGAAACCATCGCCAATGGCCTGTCGGCTTCCGAGCTGATTTCGGCAAGCATCCTGCCCAAGGGCGTGGTGACCACGCCGGCCGAGATCCTGCAGGTCTGCCAGCAAGCCAACAGCGATGCCGATTGCGTCGGCCTGATCTTCTGGATGCACACGTTCAGCCCGGCCAAGATGTGGATCAATGGCCTGAAGGCCCTGAACAAGCCGTGGATGCACCTGCACACGCAGTTCGGCGCCGAATTGCCCTGGTCCGGCATCGACATGAACTACATGAACCTGAACCAGAGCGCCCACGGTGACCGCGAGTTCGGTTACATCGGTACCCGCATGCGCATCGAGCGCAAGGTCGTGGTCGGCCACTGGCAGTCTGAAAAAGTCCAGAAACTGACCGATGACTGGATCCGTGCCGCCATGGGCTGGAACGAGGCCCAGAACCTCAAAGTAGCGCGATTTGGCGACAATATGCGCCAGGTCGCCGTAACCGAGGGCGACAAGGTCGCCGCGCAGATCCAGTTCGGCTACGAGGTTAATGCTTACGGCCTTGGTGACCTGGCCGCAGCCTGTGACGCCGTCAGTGCCGAGGACATCGAGTCCCAGGTCGAGCTGTACAAGCAGGATTACGTGATTGCGGACGAGTTGCTGAGAAATTCCGGATCGCTGGAGTTGCTGAAAAACGAAGCCCGCCTTGAACTGGGCATGCAGCGCTTTATGGAACAGGAAGGTTGTATGGCCTTCACCAACTGCTTCGAAAACCTGGCCGGCCTGAGCGGCCTGCCCGGGCTGGCTACCCAGCGCCTGATGAGCAAGGGCTACGGCTACGGCGGCGAAGGCGACTGGAAGACCTCGGCCATGAACCGCATCGTCAAGGTCATGAGCCAGGGCCGTGAAGGCGGCACCAGCTTCATGGAAGACTACACCTATCATTTCGCGGCCACCGACCTGGTGCTCGGCGCGCATATGCTGGAAATCTGCCCCAGCATCGCGGGCGATCAACCGCGCGTGGAGATCCACCGCCACACCATCGGCATCAGGAAAGACATCGCGCGCCTGATCTTCTCCGGCAAGACCGGGCCGGCCATGAACATCACCACCATCGACATGGGCAACCGTTTCCGCATGATCGTCAACGAGGTCGATACCGTCTCACCGCCTGAAGACATGCCCAACCTGCCGGTGGCCAAGGCCCTGTGGGAGCCACGCCCAAACCTCGAAGTGGCCGGCGCAGCCTGGATCCACGCCGGCGGCGCCCACCACAGTGTTTACACCCAGGGCGTTACGCTGGATATCGTGAATGATTTCGCAGAGATGGCCGGTATCGAACTGGCCGTGATCGGAGCGGGTACCGAGATTCGGACGTTCAAGCAGGATCTGCGCAACAACGCGGTTTATTACCAGCTGCGGGCTGGCGTCTGAGCAACGAAAAAATGGGGCCAGGTTCCAGAGCCTGGCCCCGGTTTCTATAACGGCTTGTCAGGCTTCGGAAGCTTCCATGGTTTTCGACGCCCGCTCCAGCAGCACCCGCATCATATAGTTGCACGATTTATTGTAGTCATTCTTTTCCGCATCAGCCGTTGCGACCGCCCAGGTCGGTGGCAAACTGCTCCGGGATCCACTTCTTGAACCGGTCAATGATGTACTTGTAATCGGGCTTGTTCGCCAGGTTGAAAAACTCGTTCGGGTCCTTGTCGTGGTCGTAGAGTTCCTCTTCACCGTCCGGGTAGCGGATATAGCGGTACCGTTCATTGCGCGCCGAGAACAGCTTCTCCCCGTAGGTGGTGATCGCCGGCCGCTCCCACTTCGTATCGGGATCTTCCAGCAAGGGCCGCAGGCTCAGGCCTTCCGGTTCGTGGGCCGGTTGTTGCAGGGCGCAGTAGTCGAGCAGCGTGGTGAAAAAGTCGATGGAAACGATGGGCTGCTGCACCACCTGGCCATTGTTCGGGTTCCCCGGAATGCGCACAGCGGCCGGTATGCGCGCCGACCATTCCCACAACGTCGCTTTCTCAAAGTGGTTCTTTTCACCCAGGTGATAACCGTTGTCCGACCAGAAAATCACGATGGTATTGTCAGCATGTGCACTGCTGTCCAGTGCGTCCAGCACGCGGCCGACATTCCAGTCGGCAAAGGAGGTGGCGGCCAGGTAGCCGTGCAGGATGCGCTTCCAGTTTTCCGGGTGGCTCTTGCCCGAATTCAGCCAGCGCTGGCCCCAGATGTCGCTCAAGCGGCGCCCGCCGGGCGGCACGTCGTACAGGTCGCCCTCCTTGTAGCCTGGCGGCACAGTGATTTTCGTCGGATCGTATAGGTCAAAAAAACGCTTGGGCGCGGTGTAGGGGTTGTGCGGGCGCCACAGGCCGTAGACCAGGAAAAATGGCTTTTCGTGCTCTTTCTGCAGGAATTCAATCGAGCTGTTGGCGTTGACCGTGTCGGGGAAATCCTCGTCGGGGCCGGTCCACTCGCTGACCCCCCAGAACTTGCTGCCGCCGCCGTCGAGGACCTCACCCGGTTCCCTGATGATGTCTTCTTCGCGCGGAAAGGGGCCGAAGCCACCATGAAATACGTCGTTGTCCCAGAGCGCTTTTTCGCGGCCCCCGGCCAGCTTGGCGTGGAACAGTTTGCCCGCGCCGAAGGTGGTGTAACCGCTGCGCTGGAACAGTTCCGGCAGTGATTCGATATTCGCCAGCGTCTTGCGCCAGGGGTCGGCGCCGTTCTTGTAGGCACCGGTCGTGTGCGGGTACAAGCCGCTGAAAAAAGCAGCACGTGAAGGCCCGCAAACCGGCGCCGCCGTGTAGGCGTGCTGGAACGTGACCGCAGATGCTTTCAAGCGGTCCATGGCCGGAACCCGGGTTCCGGGATAGCCCTCGTAAAACCCATAACCGTTCTGGTCATCCGTGATGATGACGACCACGTTGGGACGGTCGTCAGCAAGCAGGGGCGAACAAACCATCCACAGCAGGGCCAGGAGGCAAAACACCCCGTATGAAAAATGCCCGCGCTTTCGTGCTATCAACAAGCTGGCCATAGGAACCGTTCAATCATCAAGCGGACAATATCCGATGCGCCATGTTAGCCCAATTCGGCCATTCATGAACTTTTTCGGCGGTGACCTACTCTGCCACGAACGGACGGTATTTCGGGTTCCACATGCAACGGCGCACGTGCGTACGGATGTCATCCGGTTGGTCGTAGCGGGCGATGCCGTTGTCCCACGCCAGGCGGCAAATCGACGTCGCAATGGACAGCGAAATCTGCCTGATCTTCCGCAGGTCGGGGTACAGGGTGCCGGCAGCGAGTTCCTCGTCAGTGACCATGTTGGCCAGTGTCTTGGCGGCCGTGAAAAACATCTCGTCGGTAATGGTTTCCGCACCACAGGCAATGGCGCCCAGGCCGACACCGGGAAAGATGAACATGTTGTTGCCCTGGCCGGGAATGAAGATACGGCCTTCCAACCGTACCCTGCGGAACGGACTGCCGCTGGCGAAGATGGCGTGGCCAGCGGTCCATTCATAAGCCTGCTCCGCCGTGCATTCGGATTTGCTGGTCGGATTGGACAGGGCGAAGATGATCGGGCGGTCACAATGACGGTGCATTTCCCTGATCACCGCTTCATTGAAGGTTTGTGGTTGCCCACTGGCGCCGATGATAATGGTCGGCTTGATGCGTTTGACCACATCGAGCAGCGTGGCTGCCGGTGCATCCTCGCGTGCATAGGGAAGCTTGTGTTCCTGTAGTTCGCCTTCGCGCCTGTTGCTTACCAGGCCGCGCGAATCGACCATCCAGACCAGCTTACGGGCCTCTTCCGTGGTCATATTGTGTTCATCCGCGATGCCGGCGCAGATCATGTCGGCGATACCAACGGAGGCCGAACCGGCGCCAAAAAACACGATTCGCTGATCGGAAAGCCTGCCTTCGAGGTGGCGCATGGCGGCCAGCAGTCCCGACAGCGCGACAGCGCCCGTGCCCTGGATGTCGTCGTTGAAGCACAGCACCTCGTCGCGGTAGCGATTGAGCAGCGGGAATGCCTTGTCGTTGGTGAAATCCTCCCATTGAATCAACACGTTTGGCCAGCGTGCCTTGGCTGCCTGGACGAACTCGTCGACGATTTCGTAAAACTCTTCATCAGGCACCCGGCGATGGCTCATACCCAGGTACAGGGGATCGTTGAGCAGTTCTTCGTTGTTGGTGCCAACGTCCAGGAGAATCGGTAATGTCCGGTCGGGGTGCAGGCCGGCGCCGACCACGTACAGCACCAGTTTTCCGATCGGGATGCCCATGCCGTTGGCACCGAGGTCTCCCAGGCCGAGGATACGGCTGCCGTCCGAAATGACGATGATGTCGATTTCCTTGCGCGGCCAGTTACCGAGCACCTCGGCAATCCGGCCCCGGTGCCGGCGCTGGATGTAAAGCCCCCTGTTCTTGCGGTAAATGTGCCCGAATTTCTGGCAGGCCCGCCCAACCGTCGGGGTATACATGATGGGGGTGGTTTCTTCCAGGTTCTCCATCAACACGCGGTAAAACAGCGTGACGTTTCGATCGGCCAGGCCGGTCAGGAATACGTATTTGTCCAGGGGCGTTGCCTGGCGCCGGTAGTTTTCCAGCACACGTTGCAATTGTTCTTCCATGTCGGAAGCGAACGGCGGCAAAAGGCCGCTGAGCCCAAGCTCCTTGCGTTCCTCCAGGGTGAACGAGGTGCCTTTGTTGAGCCACGGGTCGTTGAGAATATCGAGCCCCCTGGCGCTGATATGCAAGGGATCGTCCTGCCGGGGCAGGTGAATGATATTTTGACTTGGCATGTGCTGTTTTCCTTGTCACGTGCCGTTGCCGGGCGGGACAGGCAAGGCGCGCCGTTGTTGTGATGCGCGAATTATCTGCCCGTGGAAAACCGGTTTTACTGACCTTTGTCATCTGATAAATGAATCCTGACCAGTACTTGAGTCGCGTCACGAAACTGCCCGATAAAGCAATACCCGGGCCAAAAATCGGTATGATTCAATAGTGCCTTGAAAAGGAAATCTGAACAGCATGAACAAGCTTGAGAAACAGTTCAGACGGCTGGAACGCGCCTTTGCCAAAACCCTGGACAATCGCGATCGAGACCAACAGGAATACGAAGACGATGTGTGGAATTTCTTCCACAACTGCTGGCACCTCAAAGACTGGATTCGAAACGATGGCGAAAGTGTTCCGCAAACGGTCAGCAACCGGGTCGACCAGGACGTGGAAAGCTTCTGGAAACTGGTTCTGATCGGAGACCTGGTCAATCGCAGCCGGCATCTCAGGCTGAGCCCCAAAGAGAGCGATGAAGACGTCAGGCAGCGCGAGCTTCGAATCGTGAACCCCGGCGTAAAGACCGAGTGGATCGACGGCCGCCAGCAGACCATCGACATTGCCGGTCAAAACGCCCTGCTGGTTGTCGACAAGCTGGGACTGGAGTACCCCGTCAGGGACCTGGCCAAGGATGCCATGAGAATCTGGCATACCTTGTTGAAAGCTTACGGCCTCAACCACCTGCTATAAGCCAGGCCCGGCAGCCCCAGGAAGCATGGAAATATCCTTACTCGACAAGCTGCGCGCCATGACTTCACCGCAGGGCCGGGAAGTCTCGAGCACCCTGATGGGCGAGGAAAAGATGATCAGGGTGGGCTGCCCTTCACATAATTGCGGGGGCCGCTGCCTGCTCAGGGTTTACGTAAAGGACGGATCGATCCGGCGAATCGAAACGGATGACCGGCCAAACGATAGCGTCTCGGACCCGCAGTTGCGGGCGTGCATGAGGGGCCGGTCCTACCGCCACCGCCAGCACCACGCAGATCGCCTGAAGTACCCAATGAAAAGGACCGGAGAACGCGGCTCCGGCGAATTCAAGCGCATCTCCTGGGACGAGGCGACCGACCTGGTCGCGGCCAACATCACGCGGATCAAGCAGCAGTACGGCAATACATCGCTTTACATCCCCTACGGCACGGGCAGTTACAACCAGATCGGCGGCAAATGGTCTGCCGACCGCCTGATGAGCCTGTGCGGCGGCGCGCTGGGTTATTACAACTCCTACTCCTGGGCCTGCATCACACCGGCAACTGCCACCGTCTACGGCACGGACGTGACCGGGAACCAGCGCCAGGACTGGTTGAACAGCCGGTACATTCTCATGTGGGGCTGGAATCCATCCGAGATGAGGGACGGCACCAACAGTGAGTATTTCCTGAAAGAGGCCAGGAAAAAAGGCGCCAGGGTTGTCTGCATCGATCCGCGAATGACGATGAGTGCGGTCGCCCTGGCCGATGAGTGGATCGCGATTCGCCCGGGGACCGACGTGGCGATGATGAGCGCCATGGCCTACGTGATGATCACCGAAGGCCTGCATGACGAGGACTTCGTAAAACGGTACTGCATCGGCTTCGACCAATCGCAGATGCCACCAGCCCGCCAGGACGAAGAAAGCTACAGGGACTACATACTGGGAACCAGGGACGGTCAGCCCAAGACCCCCGGGTGGGCCGAGAAAATCACCTCGGTTCCCGCGGAAGTCATCACCCGCATTGCCAGGGAATATGCGACGGCGGAAGCCGCCGTGCTGTACCAGGGCTATGGCATGCAAAGACGCGCCTATGGCGAGCAGGTCGTTCGCGCAGGCTGCGTGTTGGCGGCCATCACCGGGAACGTCGGCAAGTCCGGCGGCTGGGCCAGCGGCATTGCCCTGCAGGCCGGCGGGGGGCCGTTCTGGAACGTCTTCCCCACCCTGGAAGACCCGGACCAGGCAAAAATACCGACCTTCCTGTGGACCGAGGCGATCCTGCGCGGGCCGGAGTTGACCGAAAAGGACGGCCTGGTCGGAGTCGACAGACTGCCCCATGGCATCAAGATGGTGTGGGCCGTGGCTTCGAATGCCATCGTCAACCAGCACGCGAACATCAACCGGACGGTTGAAATCATCAGGGACACCTCCCTGCTGGAGTTTTTTGTAGTCCAGGACAACTTCATGACGCCCACCGCGCGCTTTGCGGACGTCATCCTGCCCGCCTGCACCCAGTTTGAGACCTGGGGCATGGAGGATGGCTGGAAGTACGGCGAGGAACTGATCCTTCAGCCGCAGATCCTGGAGCCACCCTGGGAAACCATGAGCGACTATGCCATTTGCGCTGCCGTCGCCGAAAAACTCGGCCTCTGGGAGGAATACACCGAGGGAAGAGACGAGAAACAGTGGATTGCTTTCCTGCTGGAGCAATACCGTGAGCTGCGGTTCCCGGACCTGCCCACCCTGGAGGAGTTCGAGGAGAAAAACCTGGGCGTCTACTCGAGGCCGGTCGATAAACCCAAGATCGCTTTTGAAAAATTCAGGCAAGACCCCGAAAAGTATCCCCTGGAAACGCCGTCCGGCAAGATCGAGATTTTCAGCGAAGAAATGTTTGCCAGGAATTTGCCCGACGAGGTGCCGCCGATTCCAAAATACATCCAGGAGTGGGAGAGCCCGTTTGGAGAAGAAAGCGGCAAGTACCCCTTACAGGTGATCGGGACGCACTTCATGCCCCGGGTGCATTCCACGTTTGCCAACGTCGACTGGAACCGGGAAGCCTTCCCCCAACGCGCGTTCATCAACCCGCTGGACGCGGCGGCCAGAGGGCTGGAAGACGGCCAGGAAGTCAGGGTATTCAATGACCGGGGATCGGTGATCCTGCCCTGCCGGATTACCCGGCGGATCATGCCCGGTGTCGTCAACATCCCGCAGGGAGCCTGGTGGAAACCGGATGGGCAGGGAAATGATATCGGCGGCGCGGTCAACACGCTGACTTCCGAGCGCTGGACCCCCTTCGCCTTCGGCAATGCCCAGCACACCATCATGGCCGAGGTCAGCCCCCTGGATGGCGCCGGATGACCCGCCTGGCCTTCTTTTTCGACTCCAGTACCTGTTCAGGCTGCAAGACCTGCCAGGTGGCCTGCAAGGACAAGAACGACCTGCCTGTCGGCCAGGTCTGGCGAAGGGTTTACGAAGTATCGGGCGGCGGCTGGAAAAAGGAAGGTGCCGCGTGGAAGAACGACGTGTTTGCCTACAACCTTTCCCTGTCCTGCAATCACTGTGATGATCCGATCTGTGCCAACAGCTGCCCTACCAAGGCCATCCGGAAACGTGAAGACGGCATTGTCCTGATCAACCAGGATTCATGCATCGGCTGCAAGTATTGCGCCTGGGTCTGCCCTTACGGCGCGCCCCAGTACAACCCCGAAAAAGGCGTCATGGGCAAATGCGACCTGTGCGCGGACTACGTGGACCAGGGCAAGAACCCGAGCTGCGTGGACGCCTGCCCGATGCGGGCACTGGATTTTGGGGACTACGACGAACTGGTCAGGAAACATGGCGAATCCGATCACGTCTATCCACTGCCAAACCCTTCGATAACCGGGCCTGCGCTCTGTATCAGGGCGCACAAGGACGCCGGGGGTGCGGACCCCGCGGTCAGCAATATCGAGGAAGTGAAAAATGCCTAGCCGGGACTGGTCACTGGTATTTTTCACGGTCCTGGCGCAGTGGAGTGTCGGCATCATCGTCTGTTTGACCGTACTTGTCGAAACCGAGCCAACTGCCGGAAACCCTGTTTTACTGGCGCTGTTTCTGATCGCCGTGGCGACGGTATCGTCCTTTTTGCACCTGGGAACCCCTTCCAATGCACCGGGGGCCCTGAATAACCTGTCCGCTTCCTGGTTGAGCAGGGAAATTCTCGCCATCGCCATTTTCTCAGGCAGCCTGCTCATCACCCTTGTCCCGGGCTGGATGACGGGTGGAGCGGCGTACCCCGGTTACCTGCTGCTTGCGTGCTCGATCACAGGCCTTTTCCTGCTCTGGGCCATGGCCCGTGTTTACCTCATCCCGACCATCCCCTCGTGGAACAGTTGGTATACACCCTTGAGCTTTGCCACAACAAGCTTAAGCCTTGGCTTGATCACGTTCCTGTTGCTGAACACCTTGGGCCTCGCCGGTGCGGATAAGCAGGAGGACAGTTTTTTCGCGGGAGTTCTTGTCGCGATCCTGGCCCTGGAAATGCTGTCCGCAATCTTGCACCAACGCCAACTGCTAAGAATGGATACCGGAATTGCCGGTCCAACATTCGGTCACGGGGCTTATTACAGGCTGTTTCTGGCCCGCATGACCCTGATACTTCTTGCATGCCTGGCCCTTCTTTTCCTTTATATCCAGGCAGACCGAGACCATGTCGCCTGGATCTACCTGGTATTGCTGTTGGTGACCCTCCAGGAATTTGCAGGACGCCGTTTGTTCTATTCCTCGTATTTCAGAATCGGGGTTTGAAACCACCGCATTTCCTGACCCGTTGCATTGAGGCCTCACGGGGTGGCATTCACCCAAAGCAAGGGGTGGCGAACAGGCAGGTTGCGGAGCACTTCGGGCGTGGCCGGATCCGCCTCCAGGCGCTTCCACAGCGCCAGGTAATCGGGACGCTCGAGCTGTAGACCGGCGAACAAAAGGCTGGGCTGCCGGACCGGCCAGTCGTCCCAGTAGAGCACGTCCTCCGGGTACGGCCAGGCGGATTTGTCTTCCATGTAGGGGAAAAGAAAGTCCATGCCTCTGGCCAGGCCACGCCCATCGGGCAAGGCATAGGTCCACAGATCATCCCCCGGTATCGATGCAATCTGCGCCACGCTGGCCATGGCATCCAGCACAAACAGCGAGTACCCGTAAGGCTTGGTTCGCGCCAGTTCCGCCGGGAAACCGCCGTCAGGGGCCATCATTTCCTGCAGGTAAACGGTCTTGAACTGGTTTCGCACCCACGCCAGGATTTCGCCCTGGCCAACGAGATCGGCGAAGGCCGCGGCCTGCATCGACCAGCACACGCCGTGGTTGTTGGGGTGATGCTGTTCCCGCACACCGTAAGGATGGGAAGTCAGCCAGCCCAGGTAGTCTGAAAACCAGGCTTTGATGTTCTCGTAGTCCGCTGCCGGCAGGGCGCCGCTCTCTCCCAGGATTTTGGCGCTGCGAGCGACTTCGACCAGGTGAATGGTATCGATGATGCCGATACTTCGACCGGTCACCTTTCCCTTGATGGCCTGGCCGAAAAGCAGGCTGGGGTTCATGCGCGTCGGTTCATTGACAAACCAGGCCACCAGGTGCTTGCGGGCATGAGATGCATAGCGGGCGTCTCCGGTAATGATATAGGCGGAGGTAAGGGTCGCCGTGATCTCGCTGAGCCGCACCATGGCGCGGCGGTGGGCGACAAAATTGTCCGGGTTGCTCATGCCGTCCCTGCGCACGTAGGGACCATCCGGGTTTTCGGGGTCCGGCCACCAATAGTCTCCCTCGGAATAGAAATCGTGCAGGGTTCCGCTACTGCGTTCAGCTGGATATGCGGTAACCGTGAGCGGGGCTTCTGCCAGGTAAACCGTCGCTTTTTCGAGGATCCTGGGTTTTTCGATGGCCACCAGGTCGATGGCTTCGAATGCCGCGACGTTACCCGCGGTAAGCAGAAACAGAAACGTTAGAAGTTGGTCTCGCATATTTGGATTTCCTGTGCCGGGTCATATGCCGTTCGAGCGCTGATTCAAAGATGGTAATGGAGCAACCCCACCATTGTGAATGGGTAGCGACTAGTTTGCTTGTTTAACTCCATGCAGTTCGACGGGCTGGTTTGCCAGTGCGAACAACGCCGTGCAACGTCTCGTTCGCCGCACTGCGGAGATTAGGGCCTGTATTCTCCGCAATATATGCGGAGTTTAATCTTGTTTTTGCGGAGATTAAGGCTTATATTCTCCGCATATATTGCGGAGATTGATGTATGTACATCTGGCAAAAGAGAGAGTGGCCCGATTTCACATGGGAAGACAAAGAGCTCTCTGCTTTGCTTGCCCGGGCATACAGAGAGCAGGGGAGACTCCGCGGGAAAATGGAAAGCATGGGTTTCGAAACACGGGACGAAACTACGCTCCAGACACTGACTCAAGACATCGTAAAGTCGAGTGAAATTGAGGGAGAACAATTAAATAGTGATCAGGTGCGGTCATCCATCGCACGTCGCCTGGGTATGGATATAGGTGGCCTCACAGCCTGCGACCGCAATGTTGATGGCGTGGTGGAAATGATGCTTGATGCCACGCAAAACTACCGTACACCTTTGACAAGGGATCGCCTTTTTGGCTGGCATGCAGCGCTGTTTCCAACGGGGCGCAGCGGCATGCGATACCTCATGGTTGGCCACTGGCGTCTCGGTGAAAGCGATCCAATGCAGGTTGTCTCCGGTTCAGGCCGCCGAGAACGGATTCATTTTGAAGCACCTCCAGCCAGCAGGGTTCCCACTGAAATGGAACATTTTCTCCGCTGGTTCAACGACCCCGGCAACATGGACCCCTTGCTCTTTGCCGGGCTTGCGCATCTTTGGTACATCACGATTCACCCGTTTGAGGACGGAAATGGCCGCATGGCCAGGGCAATTGCTGATATGGCTTTGGCACGAGGAGAAAACAGTCCACAACGTTCATACAGTATGTCCACGCAGATTCGCAGAGAACTCAATGAATACTATGAAATTTTGGAAACGACCCAAAAAAGCACGCTGGATATCACGGCCTGGCAAAGTTGGTTTTTGAAATGCCTTAATGATGCATTCGACGATGCACACACGAGACTTTCAGTCGCATTGCAAAAAGCCAAATTCTGGGAACGCTTTTCACGTGAACCTCTTAATGAGCGACAGATCAAAGTCTTGCACCGCGTTATGGAAAATTGGCAAGGAAACTTGACGAGTTCGAAATGGGCCAAGATCGCAAAATGCTCACAAGACACAGCAGGTCGAGATATCAATGACCTCATCAAGCGTGGTGCTTTGATGAAGGACCCCGGTGGCGGGCGCAGCACAAGTTATTCGATTATCTTTGAGCAATCCTGACGGAAACACCCGTTTTCCAGCTGAAGAAATGGAGGTGAAACCCTTGCTAGAGAATCACCCTGGCGTCCAGCGCCGTGCAGCCCTCGCCCTCGTGGAAAACCCGCAGGGGGTTGATATCCAGTTCCTTGATTTGCGGAAAATCCACCAGTAACTGGCTCAGGTGGAGAATCGCGTCAACGATGGTATCGATGTCGAAACGCTTCTGCCCCCGGGCGCCCATCAGTATTTTTGAACCCTTCAGTTCCTCGACCATTTCGTAGGCTTCTTTCCGGGAAACCGGGGCGATGCGCAAGGTGGCCTGTTCAAAAATCTCTACAAAAATCCCTCCCAGCCCGACCAGCACCACGGGCCCGAACTGCTTGTCCTGGCGTCCGCCGAGTATCAGTTCACGCCCCCCAACGACCATGCGCTGAACCAGCACACCCTCCAGCCTGGCTTCCGGAAATGCCTTGCTGATCCTGGAATTGCCGTCCTGGAAAGCCTCCCTGACCGCACTCCTGTTCCGCAGGTTGAGCTGAACGCCGCCGACGTCGGATTTATGGGAGATGTTTTCTGAAATGACCTTCATGGCAACGGGGTATCCTAGCCGGTCTGCCGCCTCTTCGGCTTCCTCGACCGATCTTGCCGAGACGCCCCGGGTGGTGGGAATCCCGTAGGACTCCAGAACATCCATCGCTTCATGCAGCAGCAGGTCACGGTCCTCGGCCGCCGCCGTTTCAATCAGGTTCTGTACTTTCTGTTTATCAACGGCAAAAGTCGGGATGTCTTCCCCGGACCGGGTCTCCGCGAATTTCTGTGCGTATTCATAGTCCAGTTTCAACGCTCGCAGCATCTCCACGATCTGGGTAAAAATCGGGAAGTCGAGGTTCTGCCTCAAGCCGGCAATCTCCATCGGGTTTGCAGACACGTAAACCGCGACCGGCTTGTTGAATTTCCTGCTGAGCGCTTCCAGGCGCTGCACCAGGTCCCTGGTCGGGTCGTGTTCCGTGCTGGTTAGCGAGGTATGCAGAAAAACCACGCCGTCGACGTTGTCCTGCGCCAGTGTTTTCTCGACGATCCGGTAGTAGACATCCAGGTCGAACAGGTCGCCCAGGTCCAGCGGGTTGGTCAGCTTGATAACGGATGCCCGGAAATGCTGCTCGATTTCCCTGATGAATGACTCGGGAAACTCGGCCAGTTCAAACCCGACCGTCTCGCAGGCATCAGCGGCAACGATGGCATGCCCGCCCGATCTTGAAATAATCGCCAACCGCTTGTTTTTCAGCGGCGGCAGGCGCAGCGTTTTCATGTACTGCGACAGCGTGGTCACATCGTGAACCCGGGTGATGCCGCATTGCCGGAATGCAGTATCGACAACGCGATCGTCACTGGACAGCGACGCGGTATGGGAGGCCGCGATATTCTGCCCCAGCTTCCCGATATTCGATTTCAGCGCCAGGATAGGCTTTGGAGAGCGCTTTGCGATCTCCATCAGGCGCCGTCCGTCCCGGATACTCTCCAGGTAGATGAGGATGATTTTTGTACCTTCGTCCTCGATATAGTATTCCAGCAGATCCTCGGCATCGATGTTCAACATGTTGCCCGCCGAGGCGAACTTGTTCAGCCCGATGCCCTCTGCGGCCATGTGGTTCATGATGCTCAAGCCCACACCGCCACTCTGGGAGATGATGGAGACGTCCCCCTTCCTCATAAACGGCTTCAGCCGCGGGAACGGCACGCTGAATCCGTTCTCCATGTTGATGACGCCGATGCAGTTGGGGCCGATAAAACGGATGCCGTATTTCTCCGCGATGGCGATGACCTGGTTTTCGAGTTCCCTGCCCTCTTCGCTGTACTCCCGGAAACCGGCGGTTTCGATGACCGCCCTCTTGATGCCTTTTTGGCCGCATTCTTCCAGGACCCCGGGCACAAACCGCGCGGGAACCAGGATGACCGCCATATCAAGCTGATCCGGGATATCGGAAACCGACTCGTAGATACGCCTCGAGGTAATAACGCCGCCACTGGGGCCAACCGGGTAGACGACCCCTTCGAAGCCGAAGTCAATCAGGTTCAGCATGATGTTCCGGCCCAGGTTGTCCGGCTTTGCAGAAACCCCGACAACGGCCACTCTTTTTGGATAAAAAACGTTTCGCATGATTACTCCGGTTTCCTGGGGAATTGCAAAGTTCAGCCACTCACTTCCGCGAACGTTCAATCATATAGCGAACCACGTCCGACGCACCGTGATAGCTCAGTACTTTGCCTGGATTCCTGTTTGCATAAACCCTGAATATCTCGTCACAGAACCCTTGCCCAACCTCGACAACATTTTGGAAGTTGAAGTCCAGCACGGAGTAGTCATCAAGACCCGACAACAGTCTCTTCGCTTCCGACCTGGACATCAGGCGTTCGTGCTTTGATAAATTGATCTTGACGATGTTCTGATTGAATTCGTAATCGTCACCTGTGTATTGGTCGAAGACATCTTTGATTTTACGCCTGGTATTTCTCTTGATACCGCAGGTAACAGATGTTCCTTTCCTTTGTTTGATGTCCCGCAGGAATTCGTCGGTCATTGAGTTATCGATGGTGAATTCCATCCCCGAGGTGGCGATCCTGAAGGTGTCGACGACTTTTGATGTAAAGAAGATTCCCTGCCCGCTATGGGCTTCTTCAGCAGTTGTCTGCCTGCCTTTGAAAAGGTGTTCTAAAGCCAAAAAATCTTCCGCTATCCCAAAGCCCTGTTTGATGTTCTCAATGGCTCCGATACCAAGGTCCTTGATGGTGAAAGTGATGTTTGAATGGTCAACTTCGACGTTAATCCACACTTTTTTGCTCTGTGAGTGGTCGATCGCATTGTTGAGCATTTCGGTGAACGCGTAGTCAAAAATCGTGATGCAATTTTTGTTGAGCCGCTTATTGAGCTGAATTCTTTTTGTGACTTCTTCAAGGACGGCGTACTCTGAAAGACCCTGTCTTTCCTTAATCAGTTTGAGCCGGTTGATTTCATGACTCGCTTTCCCTGGGAAATACCTTGCCGCCCTCGTTTTCCCTCGTCTGTGTATTTCACCTTGCGCTATCAGGCGGTTCAGTAGCCGAACTATATATTGCCTGGAGAAACCGAACTCTTTTTCCAGGAAGTCAGCAGTCACGCCCTCTTTGTTCTTATTAACGAGCCCGAGAATTTTCTGTGAGGTGCCCATGGTCTTAGCTTTATCTTAAACTCGATTTTAATTTTATTTTAAACCTATTTAATATTATTTTCAATATAAGTATAAGATCAGGTTAAGAAAAACAGCTGATAATGAAAGGGGCCGGGTAGAACCCGGCCCCAAACCGTTTACACCGGGCAATATCAGTCGCGCTCTAAAACCGTGGCGACACCCTGGCCGATACCGATGCACATCGCAGCGACGCCCAGTTTCGCACCCTTGTCCTTCATGATATGCAGCAGGGTACCGACGATCCGCGACCCGGAGCATCCCAGCGGATGGCCAAGCGCGATGGCTCCGCCGTTGAGGTTGACCATTTCAGTGGCCTTGTCGAGCAGCCCGAGGTCTTTCAGTACCGGCAGGGACTGGGCCGCGAAAGCCTCGTTGAGCTCCCACATATCGATGTCGTCAACTTTAAGTCCGGCCAATTTCAGGGCTTTCCGTGTGGCGGGAACTGGACCGTATCCCATGATGGATGGGTCGAGGCCGACACTGGCCATGCTGCGGATCCTGGCCAGCGGTTCGATACCCAGGGCCTTTGCCCGCTCCCCGGACATGACGATCACGGCGGACGCGCCGTCGGAAATCGCCGAGGCGTTACCCGCGGTGACGGTGCCGCTCTTCGGATCGAAGACGGGCTTTAGCTGGGCCAGGCCCTCCAGGGTGGTCTCGGGACGGATCACCTCGTCATAATCGAAGGTCCTCAGAAGGCCGTCTTTATCGTGGCCTTGCAAGGGAATGATCTCCGCCTTGAAGCGGCCCTGGACGGTGGCCTGGTGGGCGTTCTGGTGGGAACGGTAGGCAAACGCGTCCTGGTCTTCGCGCGTGGTCTGGTGCATCTTGGACACCATTTCGGCGGTGAGGCCCATCAGGCCCGCGGCCTTGGCGAAGTACTTGCTGGCATTGGGGTTGGGATCAACGCCGTGGTTCATGGGGACGTGTCCCATGTGCTCGGTGCCGCCGCAAACATAGACGTCACCCAGCCCCGCCATGATGTTGGCTGCCGCCACGTGGATCGCCGACATCGACGAGCCGCAAAGGCGGTTGATGGTCATGCCGCCGGTGGTTATCGGAATGGTCGTTTGCAGGCCGATAAAGCGGGCGATATTGAAGCCCTGCTCGAGGGTCTGTTGGGCGCAACCCCAGATGATGTCTTCAATTTCCGCGGGGTCGAGCTTGTCGTTGCGCGCCAGCATGGCGTCGACCATTTCTGCGGAAATATTCTCAGCGCGGCGGTTACGGAACATACCTCCCTTGGAACGGCCCATGGGTGTTCTGACGGCGTCGATGATTACTGCTTCTCTCATGATTTTTCTCCTGATCTCGTTGCCGATCAAAACGGGTAAAATTGCTTGCCGCTATCTGCCATTTCCCGTAGCAGAAGTGGCGGCTCGTAGAGTTTCCCGAGACGGTCATGAGCGGCGGCCCTCTCGCATACTTCCTTCAGCCCAATGGCGTCGGCATACTTCAAAGCGCCGCCACGGAACGGGGGGAAGCCCAGGCCGTAAATCAGGCCGAGATCGACTTCCATCGCCGAATCGACGATCTTGTCCTCCAGGCACCGGACACTCTCATTGATCATCGGTATCATCATCCGGTCAACGATATCCTGGTCGGATACCTCCCGGGTCTCCCTGGCCAGCTTGGCGACGATGGCATCCGCTTCCGGATCCGCTTGCTTGCGCGGCTTGCCCCGCTTGTCCATTTCGTATTTGTAAAAACCCTTGAGGTTCTTCTGGCCGTACCGTTCCAGGCTGGCCATGACACCCATGGGGTTGTCATCGGCGAACTGCATCCGGTCGGGAAAGGCCTCGGCCATCACCTTGCCGGCGTGAACCGCGGTGTCGATGCCAACCACGTCGCTCAGATAAGCCGGCCCCATCGGCCAGCCGAACTTTTCCATCACCTTGTCAATACGCTTGAAGTCGACGCCATCGCCAATCAGCGCCGCCAGGCCGCCAAAGTAGGGGAAGAGGATACGGTTAACCAGGAAGCCGGCGCAGTCGTTGACGACGATCGGCGTTTTGCCCAGGGAAAACGCGTAGGCGACGGTGGTAGCAATGGCCTTTTCGCTGCTCTTTTCACCGCGGATGACCTCGACCAGCGGCATCATGTGGACCGGGTTGAAAAAATGCATGCCACAGAAGTTCTCGGGTCGCTTGAGCCCTTCCGCCAGGCGGGTGATCGAGATGGTCGAGGTATTGGAGGTGAGGATGGCGTCTTCACGGACGTGAGACTCCAGGTCCGCCAATACGGACTTCTTGATCTTCTCGTTTTCGACTACTGCTTCAACCACGATGTCGACCGCTTTGAAGTCGCCGTAGGACAGGGTCGGCGAAATCATCGAAATGACCTGGGCCATCTTGGCCACGTCGATCTTTCCGCGCTTGATCTGCTTGCCCAGCAGTTTTTGCGCTTCGCCCATGCCGAGTTCGAGTGCCTCGTGAGCGATGTCCTTCATGATGATCGGCGTTCCCTTGGAGGCCGACTGGTAGGCGACACCGCCACCCATGATGCCCGCACCGAGGACAGCGGCGTGCTTGACCTCGCCCCCTGCCTTGGCAAGGGCCTTGCTCTTCTTCTTGTTGAACTGGTCCGACAGGAAGATCGACACCAGGCACTCGGCCACGTGGGTATGCGCCATCTTGACGAAACCCGCGATCTCAAAGGGAATGGCATCGTCCCGTTTGCAAGCCGCACCCTGCTCCATCGCATCGATGGCTGCGATGGGCGCCGGGTAGTTGGTTCCGGCCTTGGCCAGGACAAAGCCCTTGGCGCCGGTAAAGACCATCATGCCTTCGATGGGCGAACGGAGCGTAAGCGGCTCCAGCTTTTCCTGTCGCTTGGCACGCCAATCGATCTTTCCTTCGATGCACTGCGACAGCAAGTCAAGCGCCGCGTCGCGCAGCTGCTCGGGCTCAACGACCACTTCCACCGCGCCGACCTTCAGCGCCGCCTCATGCTTGTTACTGGTGCCGCCGGCTATCCATTCGATGGCATTGTCCGCCCCGATCAGCCGTGACAGGCGAATGGTGCCGCCCCAGCCCGGGAAGATGCCGAGCTTGGTCTCTGGCAAGCCGACCGTGGCCTTGGTGGACATCACGCGATAGGTATTTGCCAGGCAGTACTCGAAGCCACCGCCGAGTGCCGCGCCGTTGATGGCAACGACGCTTGGAATGTCGAGGTCTTCCAGGTCGTTGAATGTATCGTGGGTCTCGTGCAGCCACGCGGCCATCTCTTCGTCCGACATTTTGAAGTGCTGGCCAAACTCCTTGATATCAGCACCGGCGATAAACACGCCCTTGGTGCTGGTCGAGAGGACGCCCTTGAGACCGGAGGCGGATTTGATCGCATCGATCGCCTGGCGCAGCTCCCCGAGCGTTGCCGCGTCGAACTTGTTGATGGATTCGCCCTTCAAATCGAAAACAATCTCGGCGATATCGCCGTCGATTCGTTCGGCCCTGATTGCGTCACCTTGAAACAATGTATTGTCGGACATGAAATCTCCTTTTTCAGTCAAATGAGGGCGCAGAAAGCTCGCTTTCGACGCCTCCGACTGAAGAGTGGTTTAACTTCGGAACGGTTGTAGTTACATACGATCTTACGCCGGGTGAAAGAGGGTATCAATCCCGAAAACAGGCCTATTTTGGCGGTGCAATTCCAGGCCTGCCGTGCGCTTGTTTTTTACCGGGATTCTGCCTCAAATACCCCGTATTTGGCCCCTTGAAATGGCCAGAAGATCAGAACTGCTCGCTCGTCATCCGCATCAATGACCGCGGGTTCGCCATCATGGTTTTTGCCAGCACCTTTGCGCGCGGAAATATGCGTTCAAAATAGAACTCGGCGGTTCGCACCTTGGCCCTGTAAAACTCGATGTTTTCAGGACTCTCGGCGATCTTCTCATTGGCCACCTGCGCCATTTTTGCCCAGAAATAGGCCATTGTGATGTAACCCGAGTACATCAGGTATTCGACCGAGGCCGAGCCAACTATCTCCCTGTTTTTGCGCGCCTTAAGTGCAAGGACCAGCGAGTGGCGCTGCCAACTGATGACTGATTTGATCAGGGGCCAGATGAACTTGTTCATTCTGCGCCTGTGTCGGTTACCCGAAATCAAACTGTGTTTCCTGCAAAAACCGAGAATTTCCCGGGAAAATGCTTTCAATGTCTTACCACGCTGCAAAAGGACCTTGCGCCCGAGAAGATCCAGCCCCTGGATACCCGTGGTTCCTTCGTACAGGGTTGAAATACGTGCATCCCGAACGATTTGTTCCAGCCCCGACTCCTTGATATAGCCGTGTCCGCCAAAAACCTGCAGGCCCTGGTTGGCTGACTCAAAGCCCACTTCGGTCAGGAAGCCTTTCAGAATCGGCGTGAAAAAGCCCAGCTTGTCGTTGATCTGTTTTTTCTCTTGCTCGTTGCCACACTGGTTCAGTTCATCGACCAATTTGCCGGCATAGTAGATCATGGCCCTGCCGCCTTCTGAAAACGCTTTCTGCGTCAACAGCATTTTTCGCACGTCGGGGTGCACAATGATGGGGTCGGCCGCATTTTCGGGGCATTTCGTGCCGCTCAGGGAACGCATGGAGAGGCGCTCCTTGGCGTAGGGCAAGGAGGCCTGGTAAGCCAGCTCCGCGTGGCAAAGCCCTTGGATGGCAATGCCCACGCGGGCGGTATTCATGTACGTGAACATGTACTCCAGCCCCTTGTTTTTTTCACCCACAAGGTAGCCCTTTGCACGGTCAAAATTGAGAACGACGGTGGGAGAACCCTTGATCCCCATTTTTTCTTCGATAGACCCGCAGGCCACCTGGTTGGCCTCGCCCAGGGAAGTATCCGGGTTGACCAGGATCTTGGGCACCAGGAACAGGGAAATGCCACGGGAGCCTTCCGGTGAATCGGGCAGACGTGCCAGCACGATGTGAATAATGTTCTCGGTCAGGTCATGCTCACCGGCGGAAATAAAGATTTTGCTGCCGGTAATTTCGTAACCACCATCGTCCGTGGGCACTGCCTTGGTTCGAATCAAGCCCAGGTCCGTTCCGCACTGGGCTTCGGTCAGGCACATGGTCCCGCTCCACACGCCCTGGGTCAGCTTGCCGAGGTAGGTTTTTTTCTGTTCTTCACTGCCGTGCTCGATCAGGGTGTTCATGGCGCCCAGGCTGAGGCCGGGGCACATGGACCAGGACCAGTTGGCCGTGCCGATCATCTCGGTACGGATCAGGCCGAACGATGGGGGCAATCCCTGGCCGTCGTACTCAACCGGGTGTGAAATCCCCTGCCAGCCGCCTTCAACGAATTTCTGGTAAGCCTCTTTGAATCCCCTGGGTGTCGTTACGCTGCCGTCGTGCCAGTGGCAGCCTTCCTGATCGCCGCTTTGGTTAATGGGGGCCAACTCCGTCTCACACAGCCTGGCGCACTCGGACAGCACCATGTCCAGCACTTCGGGCGTTGCTTCCTGGTAGCCAGCGTACTGCTGGTAATGGTGGTGGATATCCAGCACGTCCTCCAGCACGAACTTGATGTCATTGATCGGCGCTGTGTAAGCGGTCATTGAGTTTTCTCCAGCATTAAACTTACGGTTACGTAGTAGTAACCTACTGTTGCGTAACTTACGCTACCGTATTATTCTTGTCAAGATGCATCAAACCCAGAAAAGCACGGGGCGGCTCACCGCTTCAGAGCGGCGCGCCCAGCTGATCGAAGTCGGGCGCGAGGTATTCGCCGAGCGAGGCTACGGAGCAACCTCCGTCGAAGAAATCGCGGCGCGCGCAAAAGTCTCGAAACCCATCCTGTATGACCACTTCGGCGGCAAAGAGGGCCTGTATGCCGCGATCGTTGACCGTGAACTGGAACTTATCCTGGGCCGGATCGTCACGGCGGTGTCAAGCGGATCGCCGCGCGCGCGCATCGAGCAAGCCACCCTCGCCTACCTCAACTATGTACGGGAGCGGCCCCTCGGTTTCGCAGTCCTGTTGCGGGACGCCCCCCAACAACAGGCAAACGGAAACTTACCCGCCTTGATGTACGAATTGGCAGACCGCATCGGGGATGTCTTCACCGACCAGTTTCAAAAGGCGGGCTACGACCCCGATTCAGCGCCTATTTACGCCCACGCCCTGGTCGGCATGGTCGCCTTCGTCGGGCGGTGGTGGACTGAGAGCAGCGATCCATCCAGCATCGAAACCATTGCCAAACACATTGCGGCACTGGCGTGGATGGGCTTGCGCCATTTACCCGGGGAGCCGGACCTGTTGAGTGCCGGCGATTTGGCTCCGGATGTCGCAGAGTAGCACCTGTCAATTCCCTGTGAATGGAACTCAAGGTAAAGTGTGAAAAGTACCCAGGGACGAGTCAATGAATTCGGTCCTGATTTCACTCCCGGAGGGCCGAGCATGGCTGACAATGAATTGAAGAGAAAACTCGAGTCGCTGCGTTCGGGCGGCAGGGGCAGTGACTCAATAGCCCCGGTCCTGGGCCTCATCACCGCGTTGCTGAAGGAATAGAAAATGACGACCCGGGACAGGCTCCAGGACACGGCCTACGTGCTGATCATCGTCGCAGTCGGCCTGCTGCTGCTGTATTTCGCACGTAACTTTCTCATCCCGCTTGTCCTTGCGATCATGACCTGGGGTCTGCTGAACGCGCTGGCCAATCAAATCGGGCGCATTCGACTGGGCTCCCTGTCTCTCCCGCGTTGGCTGGCGCTCCTGCTGGCCGTGACTTCCCTGCTGGCTTTCTTCCTGCTGGTGTACCAGATCCTCGCCAGCCAGTCGGAAGCGCTGAGCAGGGCCGCCCCGGTCTACCAGGAAAACCTGAATGCCCTTTTCAACCGCCTGGTCACACGCTTCGGCATCGAGGAATTGCCTGCCTCCGACATGTTCCTGGAGCGCGTTAACATCGGCACCCTGCTCGGCTGGCTGGGCGGTTCGGTCGGCAACCTGCTCAGTGCGCTGATCCTGGTCTCCATCTACACCGGTTTCCTGTTCGCCGAACAGGGCGTGATGAGACAGAAACTGGACGCGATGACCGGCAGCGCCGGCGAATCGAGCAGGCTGTATTCCGTGATCGACCAAATTGCAGTCCAGGTACAGAACTATATCGGGATGAAAACCCTGGTCAGCATGGCTACCGGGCTGCTCAGCTACGGAGTGCTCAAATGGGTCGGAGTCGATTTTGCCGCGGTCTGGGCGCTGTTGATCTTCCTGCTCAATTACATACCCAATATCGGCTCGATCGTGGGCGTGATCCTGCCTGCCCTGCTGACCCTCGTGCAGTTCGACAACCTGACACCGTTCCTGATCATAACCCTCGGCCTCGGAGCCGTGCAGTTCCTGATCGGAAACCTGGTCGAACCGGCGCTGATGGGGAAATCACTGAACCTCAGTTCCTTCATGATCATCCTTTCATTGACGTTCTGGGGCATGCTCTGGGGAATCGCCGGCATGTTCCTGTCCGTACCCATCATGGTTATGATTGCCATCGTATGCGCGAACATCGATGGCCTGCGTGGCATAGCGGTCGTGCTTTCGGCAGATGGCAAGATTCCGGAATGAAGCCATGCTTCCCGTTCCGGCCAGGCATGGACGTTACTGAACAGCCCGCTACCGGGCGCGGTGGGCAGAATCCGGAAACTACAGACTCCTGAGCACCTCGATATAGTTGGCGCGTTCATAGGCTGCCGGGTCGCCGGCGTGCTGCTGGCTGACGGAACCCTTGAGCTGGTCAACCGATTCGTACTCGTTCTCCTCCATCCACTCCTGCATCTGTTGCAGAACACTTCCCAGGTGTTCAGGTGAGTTCTTGAGCAGCGCGGCGCACATATGCGTGACATCGGCGCCGGCTTGCTGGATCTCCTTGGCGTGCTCGCCTCCCCCAACGATCGTAGTTCCCAATTTTGCGACATTCGACTTGTCGGTAGCACCGCAGTCATCCAAATTAGTTTCTTACTTATATGATTAGTCCCTAACCTTTGCAGTCCAGAGACTTGCTGCTAGCAGCATAGAAGCGATTGAACACCCTATCCAAAAAAGAATAGCAGTAGAAAAATCATAGGTGCGTACGCCATCGATAATAGTACTGCCAGATTCAATTAGGCTCGCACTGATTGTTTCCTGGATGGCCGCGCCAAAATAACTGAATACACCAATAAAACCCATGGCCGCACCCGCTACTCTACTTGGCGCAATGTCCACAGCAAATAGTCCACCTATTGCAGTAAGGAGACCACTGAGACCAACACCGTACAGTATGAACGCTGCCCCAAGAACAATAGAGTTTTCGGGCCCGAAGAAAATTATCAGCAATGCGAGCAATTCAATGACGGCAAATAACAAATTTGATGGTGGCCTTCGGGCATTGAAAAGTTTGTCCGATACAAATCCGTAACCGACAGCACCAACCAGCCCGGCCAACGTATTTATACTGAGAAAAAACCCTGCTTCAACCAGGGTGTAGCCCCGAGCCTCTTGCAGATAGAGTATCCCCCAACTATTGATGGCGTAGCGAGTTACGTACATGAGAGCACTCGACGCCGCCAATATCCAAAGAGATGGAAACTTAAATATCGAACGTTGAACAGCCCATGTCGACCGCTCTTTCTTTGACTCTTTGTCAGGGCCCCAGCTATCAGATTTCCACTCTGCGACAGAAGGAAGCCCCATAGTCACAGGTTTGTCTTGATTAAATCGATATACCCAAATCGCTGCGAAAGTGCAGATTGCGGCGGGTATCCAGAATCCATACCGCCATCCGAAAGAAGCAACCACTGCCGCGACAACAAAGAACGTCAGCCCTTCGCCGATGAAATGGCCTCCACTCCAAATACCATAGTATCGGCCTCGCTCATGGGAGCTGAACCAATTAGTAAGACTGATTACGCTGCTCGGCGCACCAAATCCTTGAAACCACCCATTAAGAGCCCAGAGAGCTACTGATATGGCAAGAATGGTGGACCAACCCATCGCAAAATTGACCAAAGCCGAAAGTGCCAATCCCATGGCAAAGAAGATCTTCGGATTTACATGATCTGAAATAAAACCGTTGAAGAATTTGCCAAACGCATACCCATAAAACAGGGCAGAGCCAATTAACCCAAGTTGCTCGATAGTAAATATGCCTTCGTCAATCAGCGGCTTCTTAACAACAGAAAGCGAGAGCCTGCAGGTGTAGTACAAGCCATACCCGATAGTAATCGCTAACATGACCTGTAGTCTGTGTTTGCGAAAAACACTGTCGACGTTCACGTCACGTCTGTACCGGAGATTTTGACTCACAAATTTCTCCTATCGATTTGTTACACAGTTAGGGAGATTGCTTGACAAGTTAGGCATTCAGCCTGTTGGGACTTTTAGCTCTACGACAAATCTTGCCTTCAGTGCCCACATGCGAACACGAACTTGATCTGAACAATGAACCTGGGGACTGAAGGTAGTTCACGGCACCGGGTGAACTACTGGCTCGCTGCCAATTTCGATTCGTTTGTTTTCAGGTAATTGATGAGTTCTCGCGGACGATCCGTTTGAAGCATATTGACCCCATGACTAATGAGGAAACCCCAGTTTTCATCAGGGTCTAAGATTGCCTTTTCATCTTCACGACCGGCAGCATAGCGTGCCCCAAGCGTGTTAACCCAAACTCGGGCACCGCTGCTTCCGATAGCACCAATTCCCTCGAGCAAATATTCATCGGAATGGTAGACCACCTCAAATGCGATGGGATTAAACTCAGAAAAGTCTGCGACAGTCTCACTGAGAATTGGCCAGCACAGTTTGGGAGAACCAGCTATGCACTCGCGGATTATTGGCATGAAATACGTCTTGCCATGAAATCCAGCTTGCTTTAGGGCTATGTCGTCTGCATTAGCAGCCATCTTAAAAACTATTTGATCGACGACACCTAACTCTTCTGCAATTCTCAATGATTTTTCGTAGAGGTCTGCTTTGATATCCAGGTTGATCAAGATTTTGCCGCTAGCTGCAAATAGAGCCTGCTCAAGTGTCGGAACAGTTTCCTCTGTTATCGCTGCGCCTGCTCCACCATCGAATTCCTTTAGCTTTAGCCGCGATATTTGGTTCCAAGTTAAATCCTGGACTGCACCAGCACCATTCGTTGTCCGATCAACACTTTCATCGTGTATAAGAACTAAACGCCCATCTTTCGTTTCTCGAACATCAATTTCGATCATATCGACGCCCATATGAATACAAGCATTGATTGCCGATATTGAATTCTCTGCAGTTTCTCGCCAGCAAGCCCTGTGAGCGATAACCATTACTTCACCATCTGCACCCAACTCAAGCTGAGCTTTCAGGAGTACAGTTTTGTTTGATAAAGCAATATCTGAGTTCGGAGTTTCACAACCCAATAAAAGCAAACCAACAATTATGGGTGTCAAGAGGGTTTTGGACATTTTTTAGAATTAGCCTCTGTTCTAAATAATTGAAAAAACCGTGAGAGGGGGCCCCTCTCACGGAGTGCTGCTAATACGTTCAAAACACTACTCACCTCGGGGGCACTTCCCTTGAGTAGATAACGCATATCAGCTAGTTATTGAAGATAACACCCACGAAATAGGCACTTCCAAAGTCAGCATCAACGATGGTCAACTCCTGCCTTCTACCAAGCACTTCACCCCGGCCTTCTCCAGTAAGATTCCAAATATTGAATGTCCCTGTCCATCGGTCAGTAAAGCGATATGCCAGTTGAACATCAATTTTGGTTTTTGGAGTGTCATAGCGACTACGCCACGGTGTCCCGAAATTGACACGTTCCGAGAGTTTTAGTCCTGTGTAGTTGTAGGCGATGCGACCCGAGAATTTAGCTGAGTCATAGAAAAGTGCCAGATTATAGGTCTGATCGGATTGTCCAACTAAAAGACCTTGCTCCTTAAACTCAATAGAGTTAGTTCCGTCATCTATCTCAAAATCAGTATCGATAAAGGTCGCGTTACCTGAAACACCGAGACCGTCCCAGGGTGCTGACAAGAAAGTTAGATTAGTAATGAAATTGAGTTCCAGGCCCAGAATATTAATGTCATCGCCAACATTTTCGTATTGGGTGACCAAAGCATCTATTTGCTCGCCACCGTACTCAATCGTCGTGGCAGTCTCCGTTTGGAAGTATTCATCCTTGAGCTTTTTGTAAAAAACTCCGGCAGACAGTAGGCCAGCACCATTGTCCATGTAATAGTCAACTGAAAAATCTAGATTGTCGGCCTTTCTGGGTTTGAGATCAGGATTACTGCGACTTACAATAATTTCGGCACCGGTATCTACAATTGCTTCATTCACGGGGGCGAGCGCATTAAACGGCACTCTACCTATCGCCTTGCTGTAGGCTGCCCTAAGAACAACATCATCACTCAAATTGTAGTTAAAGGTAGCTGACGGAAGCACATCGCTGTAACCACCACTATTCGCCGTATCGACCCAGACACCATTTACTTTTCCTCGTCCGTGGCCTTTCCATTCGGTATCTTCGTAGCGAACACCAAATATCAGGCTATGCCGGTCACCGTAGTGAGTGAGCATGCCGTAGGCTGCTGTAATGTCCTCCTCAATACCATAGTCACGACGATTGTCATTCGTTGTTTTTTCATCGATTCTCCACTGGTCGGGATTTGCCGCCAAGTGCGCTTCGAAATTTTGGAATGCTAACACTGGATCTACAACAAATAGTGGATCATTTGGCCCACAACCAGGCCCAGGCGGGCATAGGTTATTGGGTACAAAGACATCTGCAGCCGCCATGGTATAGGTGTTGCCTGCATCAGGAACGTAATACTGAGCGTCTTCATCAAACTCCCGGTCCGTGTTCCTCCATTTCAATCCAAGCTTGTAACCCCAACCATCCTCTTGCCCTTCTGCATTTGAGCCAAAATCAACTTGAAACTCATAGATATCTTCATCGAGACTACGAGTGTCCAGGGCGTTCTGGCGCGTTGCGGAATAGAGAGATAGGTCGTCATATGCTGCTCGATCAATCGGCCGAAAGTCGTATACACCATGACCCATGTCGGTGTAATTAAAATCGGTGTTAGCCTGCCTCCATTCGTGCCAATACTCCGGATTATCAAATTCCGAACCAGAAATGTTCGCAATGATCTTTAGCCTTTTCTTGTCGCCAATATCCCGGTCATGGCCGAATTGGGCTGCCCAGACACTCCGCTCAAAATTGAACTGCCCTAGATATATTTGGTGACGCGTATCGCCAAGCACAGAACCGGTGATATCTCCATCAGGATTAACGGCCTGATTCGGCACAGTACCTTTACCACCAAACCGCATGAGGTCGGTCTGTCGTGCTTCATCGTCAGTGGCTTTGTTGTAAAATCCTCGGAACCAGTAATTTGTCTCATCAGTTGGCCGATACTCGATTTTTGCGCTTCCCCCTATTCGTTGACGGTCATTGTGATACCAATACCAACGACGTTCTTTCGGTACTTCACCCAATTCTCCGAATGCTCCGTCATAGGAAGGCGCTCTTGTACCATCATCATTGAACCAAAACCTTTCACTGCCATATTCTGTTTGCGGAATATACGAGTCTCGTTTGTAGTAGTTTGCGGTCAAAACAACCCCGAAATCGTCATTGGCACCGAACTGATTCGCCCAAACCACATCGGCGGTACCAGAAGGCCCATCATCCTCAAAACCTTTGTTGTTCTCGTACTCTCCAAGCGTTACTGACGCCTTGAAAAAATTATCATCTAAATCGAAAGCGCTGCGCGAAACAATATTGACGATACCGCCAATGGCCCCGCCGTCCAGGTCAGGTGTCAGTGACTTGATCACTTCAATACTTCCGGCGAGTGATGAAGGCAAGGTATCCATATAGGGACGCCTACCATTCCTATCGGGTACTGCGATCCCTGAACCATCAACTGTCATTAGATTGTACGAAGGGTTCAATGCTCTAATTGAGATGAACCTCGCCTCAGCCTGATCATTAGTAATTGTTACACCAGGTATGCGTTGGGCCGCCTCACCGATGTTGAAGTCGGGGAGAGCTGAAATATCATCTGCTGCAACTGCGTCCAAAATCCTAATGCTGTCTTTTTTCACAGAAATTGCGTTCATATTTGCTCGTTTGTTACCGATGACCACAACCTCTTCAATTAATCCTTCCTCATTTTCTACTGCGAATGTTGAGCCACTGACAACAATTAATGCCGCGGACAAGCACCTACAAATCTGCTTTTTTGACACTTGCATTTGTTTTCCTCACTTGAATCTGCAGTCAGCCCAGTTGTTGGGGTGAGTGTGCAACCAGGTACAAATGGAGAATTGGGGAAAATACTTAGAATATATTTTTACCCATATAGAGAAAATATCCACCGTACCACCGAGAACGCGAATAGAACTTTATCACGCGCAATGCGTGTTTACTAGGGCATAATATGCGAAATATTCACTCTTATAGAGTATTTAGATTGCTACGTTGAAGCACTATCAGCAACTACGATCTTTGAATTCTAAGAGCATATCTATATGTATTTATTATATATAATGCGATTTAATCGCGATCAAAAAAGTGTGGTTAACATATTTTCTAGCATATATTTGATTATGCGCTTTTATTACTCTTTATGCGTGTAATATAGCAATGAATGAAGGTGATTAATCAACTTCAATAGCCATAAATAGACTTTTTGTACTCAATCTGGTGTTATTGGAGGTACTACTACTTCCTTGTAGCAAAGAAATCCAGTTCAGGGTGAATGTGTGGCCAAAAGACTTACCACTAACAATCTAACGGATCAGCAAAGGCAATATCTTAGACGGCCTGCTTTTACTGTATTGGGGCTAACAGAACGCAAGATCCTGGGGATAATCCTCCGTGGCGACGTAGTTACTCAAGCCGCTGTAACCCGTGGAATGGACGTTTCACAGCAAACAGTATCTCGTTTAACCTCAGCACTCGTAGATATGGGTCTCGTAGAAGTCGCAGAGAAGGTCTCTGAAGGAAAAAGAGGGAAACCGAGTGTAGTGCTCAATCTATCAGCAAGTGCAATGTACTCGGTTGGATTCACTATCATGATGGATACCGTGTCATTTGCCGCCATGGATTTCAGTGGATCCGTAGTCTTTGAGTCTCAGGCGTCCCTGCCGACCATGCTACCCCGCATGGTGCTGGACACTTGCCACAGCATGTTTAGCGAATTTCTAAGGTCTGCCAACACTAACCACGAACAAATACTCGGAATCGGGGTTGCTGTTACCGGGTATTTTGTTCGAGGACAACCCGGATTTAACACCCCTCCTGGTCTAGCAGAATGGGCTTTTGTTGATATCGAGGAGACATTCAATCAAGAGTTTGATTTGCCTGTGTGGGCAGAAAATGATGGGAATGCCGCTGCAATCGGCGAAAGCATGATTGGGGTCGGCAGGTGGGCCAATAGCTTTGCCTATATATACCTTTCTTCCGGTTTAGGTGGTGGCGTAGTAATTGACGGCGAGTTGGTTCGCGGCGACATTGGAAACGCGGGCGAGTTCTCTGGCATTTTGCCTTACAGCGTTCATACGCATCCAACTTTAGAATTACTGCGACAAATCAGTTGCAGGGATGGCATCGAACTTGAAAACATACACGAGTTGATTGAAAAATTTGATCCTGACTGGCCAAGTGTCGACGAATGGATTCACAAGACCCAAACGGCATTTAGCATTATTGCGTCTGCCGCCTCGGCTGTTCTTGACTGTACAGCAGTCGTGTTGGGAGGACGAATGCCACGCACTCTTGCTGAAAAGCTAATTCCGCACATTGAGTTTTTCAGTGCTCCGCGACGTTCATTCCCGAGACCCACTCCTCGAGTTGTTCCGGCTGAAGCAAAAGGAGAAGTCACAGCTATTGGCGCTGCCACACTTCCCCTTAGGGCGATGTATTTTTCGTAGCTGCATGTAGCCGTTTAAAGAGCAATGGACAAACTAGATATTGCCGTAGTCAGCATCTATGTTATTTCCTTGGTCATCTACGCAACTTGGTTTGTTCGAAACGCACCAGATGCAAAGTCCTATTTTCTTGCTGGCCGATCATTTGCATGGCCAATTATTGGTATCTCAATACTTGCCACTAACTTCAGCGGAAATGGATTCATTGGCTCGACAGGTGGGGGGCATGCCTATGGATTGGCCCAGGCAAATTTTGATTGGATAGGCGCGATACCAGCAATTATCATCGCAGCATTTATATTCGTGCCGCGTCTATGGAAGATGGGCCTGTATTCAATTCCTGAATACTTGGGGACTCGCTATGATCAGTATATCCGAGTAATTGCCGGTCTTTATACCGCCTGTATAACGACCATAACAGCAAGCGCCGCATTATGGGCTATTGCACTCACGCTAAAGACATACGCTGATATTCCAGTCTTTTATGGGATTTTGCTTACTACAACACTTGTCGGCCTGTATACAATTCGAGGTGGGATGACTGCTATTGCTGCCACTGATCTGCTGCAAATGACAGTGATAAGTGTCGCCACCCTAGGTGCCGTTTGGTATAGCATCAGCAGTTTAGGTGGTGTCAACAGCTTCATTGATACCGTCAACACCCTTGACGCATCACATTTCCAGGTGTTTTTACCAGCCAGCCACGAAATTCTTCCCTGGCCCGGCGTCGTATTAGGCCTAGCCCTCGTGTTGGCTCCTGCACATTGGATGGGCTCACAAATAATTCTTCAGCGCACATTCGCTGCTCGCTCTGCTGCTGACGCAAAAAAGGGACTTCTGTTGGTAGCAGTTGGCAAATTGTTTTTCCCTCTATTGTATGTGGTACCAGGAATAATCGTTTTCGCCATGCAGGCTGATTTACAGTATTCGGATCAAGCTCTTCCGTGGTTAATGAAAAATGTACTTCCGCACGGTATGGCGGGGCTGTTGTTGGTCGCGCTCATCGCGGCATTTCAATCAACGTTGGATTCAAGCCTCAATTCGATTTCACTTGTCATTACTAGAGACGTCTACGGTGTACTTTCCAGCAAACCGATAAATGAGCTTATGTGGGGGAAAATTCTGACCTTTATTGTCTTGTTGGTAGCTGCCCTACTGACGCCAATCATCAGTCGTTCAATGGGTATTTATATTTTTATTCAGACAGCATTATCAGTATTTCAAGGTCCAATGTTCGCTATTCTAATATTTGGCGTATTTAGCAAATGGGCTAACAAGATAGGAGCCTACACGTGTATTGTTTGCGGGCTTTCCACCTCTTTGTTATTAAACATTTTAGATGTTAATTTCTTATATGTGGCCTTTTGGTCGTTCTCTATTTCAGTTATTGGATTAGCCGCAGGGAGTTGGGCTGCCAGGTCAACTGTATTTCCGAATTTGAAATGATGCGCCAGCTATACCATTGCCCTTATAAACTCGACACCTTGATTGAAATCGAGCCACGAATGCTTGCGTGCCAAACCCATTTCCCAGTTGTTCGAAGAGTGCTACATGATGTAGAATTCCAAATTATACGCATTATACGTATAAATATGCTTTAGGTTCATCGGCCTTGTTACTGTGTTTGGCGCCAGTGTTCGAACTGGACCATAAAGCACCGAGGAGCAAGGACTTGACGAATCATTTTCCAAATAAACCCGCTCGTTGCAAAAGCGGTGTAGCACGCAACCTTTGGTGTCTCGCAGCCGCAGCATTTTTTCCACTACTCGTTTCAGCAGAACCCCACACTACAAAATTGCTTGCTGACATTTTTTCGAATAACGCCGTTCTACTTAGTGAGGCACCTGTGCGCTTATGGGGTACCGGCAGTCCTGAGGACAAGATCACAGTTTCAATTGCAGAGCAAATTCACGACGCGATTGTCGACGAAAGTGGCCACTGGTCTATCGACCTCTTGCCAGTGCCCGCAGGAGGGCCGCATACATTAATCGCGATAAGTGAGAGCGGTGAGGAACAGAAGATTGAGAACATCAAGTTCGGCGAGGTTTGGCTGTGTGCAGGGCAGTCAAACATGGAATGGACCGTCGCCAAGTCTGCAGGTGGCTCACGTGCGATCAGAGACTCTTACGACGACGAACTGCGATTTCTACATATCGACCACACCTCAAAATCAAGCAAATCTGACCGGCTTCCAAGCAACGTAAAGTGGAAACTCGCGGGGCCATCCTCAACCGGGGAGTTCTCCGCAGCTTGTTTCTTTATGGGGCAGGAACTGCGGAAAAAAACAGGAAGGCCCGTCGGCCTAATCGCCGCATCCTGGGGGGGGTCGGCGCTCCGCAGCTGGATGCCCGGCCGAGACCTCCGAGAGGCTGGAGGTTTCGAAGAATATCTGGATATCTTGGCGCTGCACTCAACAAATACACGACAGGCGGAGAAAAAATGGCAATTATTGGAATCGAGGTGGTGGTCAATCCATGACCCAGGTGTGTCCTCATCAATGCCGTGGTACCAGGTTGAGTATCCAATTACAAAGTGGCAGGAGATTGCCGTTCCCGGTAATTGGGAAAATACCGGCATAGCCGAGTTGAATCAGTTCGATGGAATCGTGTGGTTTCGTCGAAGCTTCTCATTGAACAACCACCTGACATCCAACGAGTCAGAAATTTCACTAGGTCCAATCGATGATGCGGATACTGTCTGGGTAAACGGCTTTTTTGTTGGTTCCACGCACGGCTGGAGTACCGATCGGATCTACAGGATACCGCGTGGAGTTCTTAAGGAGGGTGCGAACACAATCTCGGTCAGAGTACTAGACAAAGGTTCGTCAGGTGGCTTTCGAGGTGATGAAAACGATTTATACCTCAGGGTGGGCGAAAGCACGCGAATACCACTGTCAGGAACTTGGCACTATAAAGTGGCTGCACCTTTGTCAAAGGTCGGTAAGGTGCCAGATGCGCCTTGGTCTGGACCGGCGGGTGTTTCAACGTTGTTTAACGGCATGATAGCACCGCTACTGAACTATAACCTTCGAGGTGTCGCGTGGTACCAGGGGGAAACCGATCGATTCAACCCACTCGAATACGCCAGACTATTCCCAAGTTTTATCCGTGCGTGGCGACGCGAATTTGGAAGAACATTACCATTTGTAGTGGTTCAACTGGCAGGATACGGTAACCTGACTGAAACACCGACCTACTCGCCATTGGCGGAAGTCCGGGAAGTTCAGCGTGTTACGGCAAACGAAAACGAAGGGGTCGCACTTGTCACTGCCATTGACATTGGAAACCGTTTCGACATCCACCCTACAAATAAGAAAGAACTCGGGCGGCGAATGATGCTGGCGGCGCTCCACTTAGTGTACGGCCGAGACGTTACCTCATCTGGGCCGCGCCCGAACGTGGCAGAGAGGTCTGGTGATTCAATAATCGTCTCATTCAAGAATACGAACAGCAAGTTGCGAGTTGTGGGAAGTCATCGGCCCGTAGGATTTCAGCTTTGCCGGGGTCAATATGAGTGTAGGTTTGTCGATGCGGATTTAGAGAATAACTCGGTCCGAATCGACATTCCGGGCAATGTGGATCCGAATGCCGTTAGGTACTGTTGGGCCGACTATCCGCTGTGCAATTTGACTGATGAATCGGGACTTCCTGCAATTCCTTTTCAATTAACTATCGACTGATAACTCGCGTCCTACGAAAAGAAGCTTTCCTGCAGTGGCAACGCCGCTGCGCCAAGTGCCGTAGCATCCCCACTTGCCTCGGCAGCGACGATCACCGGGACTGGACGTGGAATATTCCGCCTTGAAGTGTTGTAGATTTCCACTTTTGGGATAATCTGTTCGGCCAGTGACCTTGGCAATCGGCCACCAAGCACTATTGCATCGACATCAAGTATTGCCGCGCTTGCCGATATAACCAACTCCAGGCTAGGTAGAACTTTTTCTAACCAAATTCCCACGCCTTTCCACTCAACGTTGAATTCCTCGAGCATCTCGCTCACATTGCGGAATGATTTTTTGTCATGTTCTACAACGAGTTTTCTTAGCAACTGAAGGTTGGGATGGGGATAGCCGTTTGGTGGGAGCACGCCGGCGTACTCGCCTGCGTTGCCAATACGGCCCCGGAAGAGCTTCCCGTCGACAATCACGCCCCCACCAAAACCCGTCGCGATATAAAGATAGGCAAAACTCGGCGCCCAGCGGCCCACGCCAACCATGCTTTCCCCGACTGCTGCTACATTGCCATCGTTTTCAACCCAGACAGGTAACCCGAAATACTGGGACAATTCAGACTCGATATCGATCAGTGCCCAGTCCTCAAGCAAATCTGGAGCATTGACGCGGTGGTCGTCACTGACGAAGAAGCCGGAAATCCCGACGCCGAGACCAAAGAGTCTATACCGCTCAATACCGGTATCTTGCAGCGTATCTGTAATAATCGATGAAACGGCGGATATAACTTCTTCCCTCGCCATTCTCTTTGGCATGATCGTGCGTGTGAAACGCATGTTGCCGGCAAAATCAAGCATCGAGACTGAAATCGCATCGGCCATGATCGACAAGCCAATCGAGTAGGCGAAGTCAGGAGCGAGTGACAACTCGACACTTGGAGGCCCTCTGCGGCCGTTTGAGGTCGACTCTCCGACGATGATAGCGCCGCGATCCGCTAGTGAGCTCACGATTCGAGATACCGATTGTTGCCCCACTGACACCCGATCTGTAACACCCATACGAGAGATCCGACCTTCCCTCAGGATGACCGATAGGATCTCACGCTCACTCGGGCTGGTAGTTTCAAACCTGGGATTTCTAAGGAAACCAGGGGAGATCTGCCTGCCACGTGTTACTCGTTGATTCATAAAACAACCTTTTGAGGTTTAAAAATATTGAATTCAAAAAGCGCAAACTTAACGGTCCAACACCATGCTTCTAGTATATGAGGTCCGTTTTCACGTCCACAGTTTCACTGTCAGTGTGGGCGGCGAAGGAGCGCGCTTTAGCGGCCAGCAAGTCCCGTAATTATGCCTTATCGAACTGTTTCGAACAGCCAGGACAATGGCTATGAATCAGAAATTGATAATTATACCTAAGAGGTGTATATTTCATAAATGTTTTTTATACGCACTCTGAGTAAGTATATATTTCAACCAGCAGGAAGAGACCCAGAAGGGCCACGATCTCATTTGCAGCGCAGATACGCTACAAAGAGCGAGGGAAAAATGAAGACTTTCATTCAACACCTAATACTTGGACTGTTCTTATTTGCGACGCCAATGGTTGCAGATGCCCAGTCGGCTGATAAAAACGATGATAGTGACGACTCCGAAGAGGTTATCGAAGAGGTCATTGTCAGCGGCTACAGAAAGCAGAACCAGCTGTCCATTTCCACAAAGAGACAAGCTTTTGTAACGACTGATTCTGTTGTTGAAAGCGAACTCGGTAAGCTGCCTGATTTCAATGTTGGTGAGGCTCTGCGTCGACTGCCCGGCGTCACACTGCGTTACCAGCGATCAGAACCGAGGTTTGTGTCCGTGCGTGGCTTACGGCCTGATTTCACTTTCACGAGCTTCGATGGCCTCATGTTGGCATCACCAGATCGCGATAGCCGAAGTACTTTTCTCGATATATTCCCGTCGGCACTAGCATCAAGAATCGATGTAACGAAGACAACAACGCCCGACATGGATGGCAACTCGATCGGTGGTGGGATCAATTTCGTAACGCGAAGCGCGTTTGACTACAGTGAATCAACATTCAACTTCACCGGTCAGGTTGGTACCTACGAGAACAACGATGGCAACAACGGAAGTGAGCCAAGTTATCGGGCCGACGTAGTTTGGGCAACGCAAATGGCTGATAACTGGGGTTTTATAGTAACCGGCAACATCTTTCAACGCGACAACTACATTAATGTCGTTGAGAGCGGATCAAATGCTTACTGGTTCAGTCAAGATGGTACCAGGGCAGAGAATTATGAAACGGACATCGTAGTGCCTTCCGAACAGCGACTCTATCTCTATCATATGAATCGCGACCGTGTAGGATCCAGCGTCAAGTTGGAGCACCTCTCCGATAATGGGAACAAGACATGGGTGACAGCGTACTATTATCTGTCCGAAGAGGCGGAGAACCGTTCCGGTCTACGGACCCGCCCATCCTCATCCACTGTTATTTCGCCTACAACAGAGGGCGGTTTGTCGCCCAATGCCCGCCAGCTTTTTCAGAACGGTAATTTTGATGTCAAATACAATGTCCAGGGTGTACAACTTGGGGGCGATTACGTCATTAGCGATTCAGGGATGATTGATTTCCGCGCAGGATGGTCAGGGTCAGGCGAGGACCTGAAACAAAACTGGGACATAAACGATCGACGCGGAGTCGACGTGCTCTATGAATGGAACGGCGGAAACATTCCTTACGTTGAACTCGCACCAGGTGTTGACGATGCGTTTACTAACTATCCAATATCGTCACACGAATACAATGCAGGTGATCTAGAGGAAGATCTCGTTAGTGCAAAGCTCGACTACTCCTGGAATTTACAGGCCAACGACACTGGCTGGGGATTTAAGACGGGCCTCAAGTTCCGAGGTATCGAGCGCGACTACGACTATTCACGCGATCGATGGTTCCCAACAGATAACAACACGCTATCTTTCGCTGACGTGTTTTCTGGTGACTATATCTGCTACCCGAAATGCAGAGACAAACAGGATTTCCCACTTTATGACATCGGCTTAGTCTATTCGACATGGTACAACACTAAAGATGATGCAAACCTTTGGAGATTCGATGATGTCTCAACGACGGATCAACAACGTGACTACTCTGTCAGCGAAGACGTCGCGGCAGCATATTTAATGGGCGTGTATACCACCGACAACATGAAAATGATATTTGGTGGACGGTACGAGTACACAGATTACGAGAGTAATGGTCGTCGCCGTGTCGACGGCGTTTGGGAAACAACTTCCTCGGAGGGAGACTACGACGACTTTCTACCGTCTTTTAGCCTTGTCTATGAACCTACTGATGAGATTGTGATTCGTGGTTCTGCCAGTCGCACGATAGGTCGTCCACGATTTGTCGATTTCGCCGTACGAGGCGAGACCCTAGAAAATGTAGCCGGAGAAGTAACCATCAGTCGGAGCAATCCGGATCTGAAACCCCGTCGATCTACAAACCTTGATGTTTCTTTTGAGTATTACTTTGCAGACAACGCAGGTATTGCGGCTATCGGTGTGTTTAACAAGGATATTGAAGACGAGATTTTCAGGTCCACTGAAATTGAACAGATCATGATTGGCGGCCAAATGGTCGAAGCTATTGTGACGCAGCCGCGTAATTTAACAGACGCAACAATATTCGGTGTCGAGGCGACGCTGTCTCGCGACTTGGACTTTCTGCCTGAACCATTCGATGGGCTAGGATTCAACGCCAATGCGACATGGTTGGACACAGACTACGAAGTCTTAATGTCGGACGGAAGTATACGAAAGCCCGAGTTCTATCTCGATCAGGCCGACTTTGTTGCAAACCTTGTGCTGTATTATCAGAGAGGCAATTTTGAGGGTCGTATGGCATACAACTATACAGGTCCATTTGGTCGTTCAATTCAAACAACGTCGGGTCGAGAGTTTCGTGACCGATACACGGAGTCGCGCAACCAGCTTGACTTGCAGTTCCGATACTCTTTCGACTTTGGACTGACAGCATTTTTCGATATTTGGAATGCAACAGATGAAAATCTCGTTGAAAGTTTTGGTAGTCAAAGAGAGTTATTCGCCTACGAAGCGGCTTACGGTCGCGCATTCTGGATTGGTGTGAGTTATGTGTCCTCAAGATGAGTCGAGTTTCTAAGCAGGGTGGGATGTTGTGACAGCGATCCTTCGCCAGAGCAGACATGAAGCCCCGGTGGTGGTTGACCTTTCAACCACCACCGGTTTCTGGTCGCGGCTCTTCTGGCAATTCTAACCATTCGTCAAAGAGATCAGATTCTCGTTGCAACACAAAGGGGCTGTCACGCAGTTAACCCAGAGAATTCCTTGGCTGATCCTAGAAGACTGAGGTCGCGTATCAATGGCGCCGGCTTCGCTGGTTGCATGGTCTCAGTCGTCGCCTCGAGCACCTTGCCGAACTTTGCCAGCGAACTGTCGGCTGTTTACTCTGAGGTAACGCCACTAAAAGCCAAATTTCTGCTGCAGCACGAGCGATGGTGTAAAACCTCTGAATCCATAGGACTCCAATGTTTGCACAACTTAATCAAGGACCCCATCGCCGTTTCAATCCACTGACCGGGGAATGGGTTCTGGTGTCTCCGCACCGAACCCAGCGTCCCTGGCAAGGCAAGCAGGAAGATGTAGCTGGGTCCGGGCGACCAGCATTCGACGAAAATTGCTACTTGTGCCCGGGCAATAAACGATCGAATGGGCAGCAGAACCCCGACTATACGCAGACTTTTGTTTTCACCAACGACTTCTCTGCGCTGTTAATGGATACTCCGGACCTGGCAATGAATACAGATCCCTTGTTCCAGGCGGTTTCGGAGCGCGGAATGTGTAAGGTGATCTGCTTTTCTCCTCATCATGACCTGTCTGTTCCAAACATGTCTGTGGCTGCAGTGACCCGCGTGATTGAAGTCTGGAAGAACGAATACGAATCGTTGCAGGCCAATCCCGACATCTCCTATGCCCAGATTTTCGAGAACAAGGGTGCCATCATGGGGTGCTCCAACCCACACCCACATTGCCAGATCTGGGCATCGTCCAGTATCCCCCCAATCGTCGTGCAAGAGCAGGTAAACCAGCATAGGTATGCGGAGAGACAGGGTAACCCAATGCTTCTGGACTACCTCAATCGCGAACTTGAACGAAAAACCCGTGTTGTCTATGAAAATGAACAGTTTGTTGCTGTCGTGCCATTTTGGGCGGTCTGGCCATTCGAGGCAATGATTCTTCCCCGACGGCACATACCATCCATTGACCAGTTTTCCGGTGAGGAAGCGCGCGGATTTGCGGATGCTTATCGCAGACTGACACAGGCATACGACCAGGTGTTTAGGTGTGAATTCCCCTACACGGCGGGTATTCACCAGGCACCAACGACGGCGGAGAACCACGACCACTGGCAACTGCACATGCACTTCTATCCACCTTTGTTGCGCTCGGCAACGGTCAAGAAGTTCATGGTGGGCTACGAAATGCTGGCGGCCCCGCAACGCGATATTACAGCAGAGTCCGCCGCTGAGACATTGAGAAATGCCTTAAATCAGGCGGAACAGGAGTAATTATCTGATGAAAGTCCTGGTATGCGGTGGTGCAGGCTACATTGGCTCACACATGGTTCAGTTGTTAGTGGAGCAAGGCCATGAATCCGTTACGGTGGATAATTTGTCAACGGGACACGCCGATGCCGTTAAAGACACTCGGTTGATTGTAGGCGACATCCTGGACAGAACTTTTCTTGACAACGTATTTTCTGATCACGGCCCATTTGACCTGATCATGCACTTCTGCGCGAAATCGCTGGTGGGGGAATCGGTCGAGATGCCACACGTTTATTACGAAAACAACGTGACCGGAACCCTGCAGTTACTGGATGCAATGCGACGTTTTGAGCACAAGCGGTTGGTGTTCTCTTCCACTGCAGCAACCTACGGGATACCGAAGGCTGACCTTATCGACGAATCTCACATCTGTTCGCCGATCAATCCCTATGGAAAAACCAAGCTGGCTGTGGAGCAGGCCTTGGCGGATTACCATGCAGCATACGGTATTCGTTCGTTGAGCTTCCGGTATTTCAATGCTTGCGGGGCTCATCCTGACACTGGGATTGGTGAACGGCACGATCCTGAGACTCATTTGATTCCGAATGTTCTAAATTCCCTGCTCCAGGGTGATGTGACACTGAAGATGTTTGGGGATAATTATGAGACACCGGACGGAAGCTGTGTCCGGGATTACATTCATGTGTGCGACATTGCCGATGCTCACCTGGCAGCCGCCGCATACCTTGAGCAAGACGATGGCGCATCGGTTATGAATCTGGGAAATGGTGGCGGATTCAGTGTCCTCGAGGTTATCGGTGCAGTTGAACGAGTGACCGGACACGTCGTCAGTTTCACCGTTGAGGATCGCCGGCCCGGCGATCCTCCCAGACTTGTCGCGGACGCCACGCTGGCCAGAAAATTGCTGAAATGGCAACCACGCTTTACAAGCATTGATTCAATCATTGAAACCGCGTGGCGTTTTCATCAGAGTCTTTTGCCATAGTTGGTCACGGAAGGGGATGACCCGTGCGCGGATAGGACGAAATAAGCACTTTTTGTTCATGTCAAGTGAGTATCGCCAAAGGATTCAAACAGGCTAGGCTGTTCTCTGGGGGTTCGACATATGTCTGGGTTCTGGCTGAACCCATCGTCCTGGGGGCGATGGCCCGGAGCGTGTCGCCGCATTCCGGGCAGTCGTCTATATCGATGGAGAAGACCCGTCTGCTGAGTTGTATCCAGCTCATGGGGGGCGAAGCGAGCCAACCTAACCCCGGTCTCATGAGGCAAATTTGACGGGACCCTACAGGCTCCTGAGCACCTCGATATAGTTGGCCCGTTCATAGGCTGCCGGGTCGCCGGCATGCTGCTGGCTGACCGAGCCCTTGAGCTGGCTAACCGATTCGTACTCGTTCTCCTCCATCCACTCCTGCATCTTCTGCAGAACGCTTGCCAGGTGTTCAGGTGAGTTCATGAGCAGCGCGGCGCACATATGCGTGACATCGGCGCCGGCAAGCAGCAGCCGCATGACATCCTCGGCGTTATGGATGCCGCCGGTTGCCGCTAGCGTCAGGTCGACCTTGTTGTACAGCATGGCAATCCAGCGCATGGCCAGCAGTGATTCACTGGAGCGTGAGAGCTGGAGTTGCGGCGTCACTTCCAGGCTCTCCAGGTCGATGCCCGGCTGGTAGAAGCGATTGAAAAGGGAGACCCCGTCGGCGCCAGCGGCCTCGAGACGCCTGACCATGTTGGCGACGGAACTGAAGTAAGGTGAGATCTTGACGATCAGCGGGATATCCACGCAAGCCTTCACGGCCTGGAGCGTATCGATATAGCGCTGCGTTACCGAGTCATCGGTCTCGTTGATGTCGGCGGCAACATAGTAGACGTTGAGTTCGAGGGCATCGGCGCCGGCTTGCTGGATCTCCTTGGCGTGCTCGACCCACCCGCCCGACGACACCCCGTTCAGGCTGGCGATGACGGGTATATCCAGCTCCTGCTTGAGCCGCTCCAGTTGTGCCAGGTAGTTGTCGATGACCGAGTCTGGTTCATCCACGAAGGGACGGTAGCTGTCGGCCTCGGCGTGGCCGATATCCTGGTTGAGCAGGTAGGTGTCGAAGAGCTCGTCCTCGTGTCGGATCTCCTCTTCAAACAATGAGTACATCACGATGGCGGATGCACCGGCGTCCTCCAGTCGTTTCGCCGTGTCGATATCACGCGAAAGCGGCGAGGCGGACGGCACGAGCGGGTTTTTCAGTGTCAGCCCAAGGTATTGTGTCGACAGATCCATCACTTGTCCTCCGAAGGTTCTGTGCTTGCCCCATTGTTCGAGTAGTCGATATCGGCAAGTTGCTTGTAGTGGTCAAACCGCGCCTTCGCCAGTTCGCCCGACCTGCGCATGAATTCCGCGGCCTGTTCCGGGTGGGTGCGGCGCAGCATGCTGAAGCGGATTTCAGTGTCGGCAAATTCATTGAACGGGATCGATGGCGCCTTGGAGTCCAGCTGCAAGGGGTTCTTGCCTTTTTCGGCCAGGCGCGGATCGTAGCGGAACAGTTGCCAATGCCCTGACCTGACGGCCAGGTCCTGTTGCCGAAGGTTGTTTTTGAGGTCGATGCCATGGGCAATACAAGGGCTGTAGGCGATGATCAACGACGGGCCGGGGTAGGCTTCCGCCTGCATGAAGGCACGCAGGGTTTGCACATCCTTTGCGCCGAAGGCCACGTGGGCTACGAAGACATTTTCGTAGGCCATGGCAATCATCGAGAGGTCCTTTTTGAGCGACCCCTTGCCGCTTGCAGCAAACTTGGCAACAGCGCCCAGCGGCGAGGCTTTTGATGCCTGGCCACCGGTGTTGGAGTAGACCTCGGTATCCATCACCAGGATATTGACATCGCGCCCGGAGGCCATGACATGGTCCAGGCCGCCAAAGCCGATATCGTAGGCCCAGCCGTCACCGCCGA
>JAZBOH010000136.1:0-2693 GCA_036351055.1 Lysobacterales bacterium | reverse complement strand
TCCATCTACGTCATGACGAGTGAGTTCGGTGCGGCCTCCCAACTCGAAAAGATCGATATGCTCGATTTTGCCGATCTCGTGGTCGTCAACAAGTTCGAGAAACGCGGCGGCGAGGACGCCGTGCGTGACGTTCGCAAACAGGTCCAGCGCAACCGCAATGCCTGGAACAAAACGCCGGAAGAAATGCCGGTCTTCGGGACCATTGCCTCCAAGTTCAACGATGACGGCGTGACCGCACTGTACCGCGCCCTGCTCGACGCCATCGCGGAAAAAACCGGCGTCACTTTGAGCTCCAGCCTGCCGCGACCGGAATCCATGACATCGACCTCCAAAACGATCATCATTCCGCCGGAGCGCACCCGGTATCTGGCCGAAATCGCCGATACGGTGCGGCGCTATCACCAGCAGACGGCAGCACAGGCGGAAGCCATCCGCAAATCCTGGCACATCGATGAAACCCTAAAACTGCTGGCAGACGAACCGGCCGAGTTGGTCACCAGGCTCACGGAAGAAGCGAGCGCAGCACGGGAAAACATCCGGGATGACTCCCGCCGGGTGTTGAAAGAATGGCAGACGGTCAAGGAAGCCTACGGGCGAGACGAGTTGGTGTACGCGGTGCGCGACCACGACATCCGCGTACCCCTTTTCACCGAGTCACTGTCCCACCAGAGGATACCGAAAATCGTGCTGCCGGGATTCAAAGACCCCGGCGAGATCTACCGCTGGATGCGCGAAGAAAACGTTCCGGGACGCTTTCCTTTCACGGCCGGGGTTTTCCCGCTCAAGCGCATGGACGAGGACCCCACGCGCATGTTTGCCGGAGAAGGCGACCCGGACCGGACCAACCGGCGCTTCAAGCTCCTTTCCGCCGATTACGAGGCCAAGCGTCTGTCGACCGCTTTTGATTCGGTGACCCTTTACGGCTATGACCCGGATCGGCGTCCGGACATTTACGGAAAGGTCGGCACCTCGGGGGTCAGTATCTGCACGCTCGACGACGTCAAGGTGCTCTACAGCGGCTTCGACCTGTGCGCGCCCAACACGTCCGTCTCGATGACCATCAACGGCCCGGCACCGATCATTCTGGCCATGTTTCTCAATGCCGCCATCGATCAGCAGCTGGACCGGTACACGACCGAAAACGGCAACCCGCCGTCGTCGGAAGTATACGAAAACATTCGCGCCGACGTCCTGTCCAACGTTCGCGGCACGGTTCAGGCCGATATCCTCAAGGAAGACCAGGGGCAGAACACCTGTATTTTTTCAATCGACTTCGCCCTCAAGATGATGGGTGATATCCAGGAATACTTCATTATCAAGAATATCCGCAATTTCTATTCGGTGTCGATTTCCGGCTATCACATCGCCGAGGCCGGAGCGAACCCGATCTCCCAGCTGGCCTTCACGCTGGCCAACGGGTTTACCTACGTCGAATACTACCTGTCACGCAACATGCCGATCGACAGCTTCGTACCGAACCTCTCTTTCTTCTTCTCCAACGGCATGGATCCGGAGTACACCGTAATTGGTCGGGTGGCCCGGCGAATCTGGGCCGTTGCCATGCGCGAGAAATACGCCGGGTCGCTGCGGTCTCAGATGCTCAAGTACCATATCCAAACCTCGGGCCGTTCCCTGCACAGCCAGGACATCCAGTTCAACGATGTCCGCACAACCCTGCAGGCTCTCATCGCCATATACGACAACTGCAACAGCCTCCACACCAATGCCTTCGACGAGGCGATCACAACACCCAGCACCGAATCGGTGCGGCGCGCCCTGGCGATTCAGATGATCATCAACCGCGAATGGGGATTGACCAAGAATGAAAACCCCAACCAGGGCAGCTTCCTGGTCGAGGAGCTCACCCGGCTGGTGGAGGAAGCGGTTTTAATGGAGTTCGACCGCATTACAACCCGCGGCGGCGTGCTGGGCGCCATGGAAACCGGGTACCAGCGCAGCAAAATCCAGGAAGAATCGATTTACTACGAAACCCTGAAACACACCGGCCGCATGCCGATCATCGGCGTCAACACGTTTCGTGACCCGCACGCCAGCCAGAATGATTTCATCGAAACCGTAGAATTGGCGCGCGCCACCGAAGAAGAGAAGGAATCGCAGCTCAAGCGCCTGGAAGACTTCAAGAGAACCCACGCCGAAAAAGCACCCCAGGCCCTGAAACGCCTGCAACAAACGGCACTCAGCAATAACAACATTTTCGCCGAACTGATGGACAGCGTGCGGGTCTGCTCACTGGGCCAGATCACCCAGGCCCTGTACGAGGTCGGCGGTCGGTATCGCAGAAACATGTAAAACGCAAATCGGCAAAGGGCGAAAAGCGAACGGTTTGAGATGCGCCGAGTTGAGCGCAAGCGCTCACCGTGCGTGTTTGTTGTGGGTTGCCTGTTACGGGTTGAAGGATTGAGGCGATATAGGTTCAAAGGTTCACCGTTCCCCGTTCAGGGTTGAAGGATTGAAGTCCTTCCTTGAACCCTGAACCTTTGAACCCGGAATCCGGAACCCTCATATGAAACTTCACGCGGCCGGAACAGTGTACAGATTGAACGTCGAACATCGAACGCCCAATATCGAACGTCCAATATTGTTGACGCTACGCTTCATCGATTTATAAACAAGCGAATCACGGTGAAGACGTGATCTAAAGACCGAGAATTTCGAAGGATGGTTTCGCTTTG
>JAZBOH010000135.1:0-3393 GCA_036351055.1 Lysobacterales bacterium | reverse complement strand
TGTTCCACACCGCCACGTCCTGGTGGAAAGACTCGATGTTCTTTTCCATGTACTCCTGGACCATGGCATTGTTTTGCGCCTTGGACGCTTTCGGGTCTTTCTGCATCATCACCCCGAAGTTGATGACAAACTGGTTCATGTCGGTGGGGATGTGGCTGACCAACAGGTGTACCTTCATCGGGTGACCGTCCATCAGGCCGGTCATGGTGGTGGTCATATACGCGGGACCCTCGTACCGGGCCACAGACGTGATCAGGCCTTCGTCGCCCTCGGTGAGAATCTCGTGCCCGCCAACCATATACTGCACAAACTGGTGACCTTCCATGGTGTTCTTGAAGGATTTTACGCTGGAATAATGGATGGGCCCGAAGTGGGCCATGTCAGCCATGTTGTCGACCAGCTCCCTGCCCAGCGACTCGATGGGAATTGCCTCCATTTCCCAGTCTGTCCAGGCCTCGGAATACCAGTCATCCATGCGCGCCGGTTCCTGTTCTGGAATCGGTCCATTGCCTTCCGGGTCCTGCCAGACGAAGATCAGGCCGTTTTTCTCCAGCACCGGCCAGGATTTTATCACCGCCTTATCGGGAATTTTGTTGGCGTAGGGAATGTCGTCGCAGACGCCATCGGCACCCCAACTCCACAAGTGGAAGGGGCAAATCACCGAGTTGCCCTTCACTTCGCCACCACAGAGGTCGCCGCCCATGTGCGGGCAGTAGGCATCGAGAATATGCACCTCGCCATCTTCCTTGCCACGATAAGCCACCAGTTTGGTGCCGAAGACATTCAATGCGCGCGGTTTCAGGTTGACGCTGTTGGTGGCGCCGATTACGTACCAGCCGCGGGCATAGCGCTCTTCCCGCTTATCGGCGCGAATCTGGTAGGGCTCATGCTTGGCCCGGGTTGTTTTGGCTGCTGCTGTCATCTTGCTGTTCTCCGCTTTCCGCGTTATCTCTGTTGTGAGTAAAGTTTGCGCCTTGCGCGCTCCTCCTGACTACAGGGCAAAGTGGACACTTGCCGGGCTTATTGATTTGCATCAATCGGGGTGGTCTTGTGTTTTGAACCACCCCGCTGGTTTGCCTAGAGGAAGAAGTCAGCGTTGTCGGCGCCCATCATGACGGCCCCTACGTTGCGGCCAAACTTGAACGGGTTGTTGGCCACATGCTGGCGGCCAGCGTTGATGTCCAGCCAGGCGCGGTTGAGCGGATGATCACGGAAAATCCCCTGGGCACCGCAGGCGTTGAACATGAGATTGATGGCGTCGGTGCACTTGCGTGAGACCAGTGCCGCGTCAAAGCGCATCTTGATGCGCTCCTCGATATCCAGTTCCACCCCATCGCGCGCTGCATCGACCATTCGGTCAAAGTTGCGGAACATGATGGTCTGGCACTCGTCCACGGCGGTGATGCACTCGGCCAGAGCCATGCGCGCATCCGGGTCCTGGGCGACCTTGTTGCCGTCGTTCAGGCCCACACGTTCCTTATTGACCTGCACGTAGCTGTCGATGACTCCCTTGAGGCAGCCGATGCTGGAAGACGACACGGCGCGAACGAAGATCTGTCCGAAGGGAAGCCGGAAAATGTAGTGGTCATTCACCGCGTTGCCGGGGCTGTTGCACTCAAAACCATCAATGGAGCGATGGGTGCGATACTCGGGTACGAAGGCATCTTTGACGGTGATGTCATGACTGCCGGTACCCTCAAGACCCGAGACGTTCCAGTTCTCAACGATTTCGTAGTCGCTGCGCGGCACAAGGAAGGTGCGATAATCCGGTGCGTCACCCGGGTTTTTAGGCGGCACCATGGCGCCCAGGAAAGCCCATTTACAATGTTTGGATCCGGAGGAGAAACCCCAGTGGCCCGACAGCTTGTAGCCGCCATCCACGTGCTCGACTTTGCCTACCGGCATGTAGGAAGAGGAAATCAGGGTGGAGTCATCCTCGGCCCACACATCCTGCTGGGCCCGGTCATCGAATAACGCCAGCTGCCAGTTGTGGATCGCAACCACGCCGAGCACCCAGGCCGTGGACATGCAGCCCTCGGCCAGGGTCATCTGTACTTTGAAAAAGACTTCCGGGTCCATTTCGAAACCGCCGTAACGGGCCGGCTGCATGATGCGGAAGAATCCTGCATCCTGCATGGCCGCGACCGTGGCCTCGGGTAACTGACCCAGGGCGGCGGTTTCCTTTTCGCGTGCTCGCAGTGTTGGAATCATGTCTCTGGCGGCCTGGTAGAGCTGTTCTGTCTGTGTTTTCTGGGGAGCATTCATCGGGCTTTCCTCGTCATGGCAGGTGTCTATGGCAGCCACTATGGCGCTGCCTGAAAACCGGCTCATACCTCAAATTGGCTAAAGCGAGGGCGCGCCGCAGCACAGTTTGATCTGGATCAATAACGCGGGGAAAGAACGGTATTGCCTGCTGAACCGTGGTTAAAGCGGCCCGGAATTTGTCCCGTCAGGGGCCAGGATGAACGCCTTATACAGAGCAGGCGCAGATGCGGCTCAGGTGGCTGAAGGGTAATGCAGATTCTTCATGCCACTGGTTGAAGGCCTCCTGAACCCGACGCATATCACGCTGGCTGGTCGGGTTCTCGTTGATCTCCAGACCAGCACGGCGCAGGCACTTGACCACGTCGCCGGTGGTGATGAAGGTATCTTTGCCAAGGTTACGCAGCACGCGCTGACCGGTCATCCCGCCCAGGCGACTGCCGCGCTTTTTCATGTGCTGGAACAGGCCTATGTGATCGTCCCCTGGCCAGCGACTGACAAACTTCCCAAAGCTGCCGTGTTCTTTGGCGACATCGCAGATGTACTGGGCGTTAAGTTGTACGCACAGCACTTTCTGCCGATTGCGCACGATGCGCGGGTTCTGGGCAATACGGTCGATCTGTTCCGGGCTCAGCATGAGGATTCTCGGCGGCGGGAAACCGAAAAAGATATCTTCAAAGTCATCCCACTTGCGGTCGATCACGCGCCAGACGAATCCGGCCTGGAACGTACAGCGGGTCATCTCCGCGAGCCAGCGATCATCCTGCGTCGTGGCAAGGGCGCTTTTGCTGCGCACGGCCGGCATCATTTTGGCGAGCAGGTCAGGTCCGCCGTGACGCTCGCAGGCGCGGTCATAAATGGCTGCAAATTTTTCCATGGCGGCAGTGTAATGCAGCCGCGGCAAGCAGGTACAGCGCGGGATGTCCGCGAGGCCTTGGGCCTGCTATTCTTGCCCGCTTTATCCAACGCGGGGCACGATAATGGCCGATCCCAACGAAATGCCTGAGGCAGTTTTGGTGACCGAGCAAACGGTTGAACAGGCCGTGACACAGGTTATGCCTGTCAACGAGCATACCCTGCTGGTGCTGCAACTGTTCGACGAGATGGACGCCACTGCGCCTCTGATGCGCC
>JAZBOH010000134.1:0-3899 GCA_036351055.1 Lysobacterales bacterium | reverse complement strand
TACGCAGCAGGCCGCCCCGGACCCAGGTACCGGTACGCAGCTTGAACTCCTCCGCGACCCGGCCGGCGAACTTCAGACCCTTGTTGAAGTCATCGACGTCCACCCAGTCGACCAGGTCGCCCATTTTCAGGTAACCGGACTCGTCGAACAGGCCTTCGCTGCCGGCGATGTAGCCCGGCGTCACGTTGGGCCCCTTTACACGAACCTCATACTTGTCGTTGCAGGGCGCGAGCCGGATTTCCAGCCCGGGCACGGGCAGCCCGATCAGCCCGGTCGTCTCGGCATCGAAATAGGTGTACGTGATCGAGGAGGTCGTCTCGGTGGACCCGTAGGCGCTGATAAAAGGCACCGCTTCTCCGCGGATTTCTCGCGCCAGCCGGTCGTAGCGCCGAAACGTGTCGCCCGTGATGCCCGCCCCGCCGTAGATCAGGAACTTGATGTTGGAAAAGAACATCTCGGCGAGTTCCCGGTCCGCCTCGAACGCCGTGGCCAGCATTTCGTAACCGAACGGAACGTTGACGTAGAAAACCAGCGGAACCCGCTTGAGCAATTCGAGCGTCGGCCGCTCCTGGCCGGGCAGCGGGCGACCGGCGTCGATGTATTGACACTGGCCGTAATACAAACCGGACAGCAGCGTGTTGGCGCCCGACACATGATGCCAGGGCAACCAGCTGGCCTGGTTGATTTGCGGGCCGGGTTCTTCCGTGCCGAAACCGTGCAGCACGGTCGCGGTCTGCTGGATGGCGCTGACCGCATTACCCTGTGAATGCAACACACCTTTCGGCACGCCCGTCGATCCCGAGGTGAACATGATCTGCGCCGGGGAGTCCGCCGTCACTGTGCCTTCACCCCACTCCGTCGCTGACGCATCGCCCGGCGCCGGCAACAGGTCCTCGAGGAGAAAATCCGCAACACCCGCGTCGTCGTTAACGGCGATCACGGCGGGCCGCGGTTCGAGCGCGTTCAATGCGTCGGCGAACGGCGCCGTTTCGTCCACGAACACGGCGCCGGGCCGGCACTGTGCATGGATGCTCTGCAGGCGCTGGTAATCACTCGACAGCAAGGAATAACCCGGGCTGACGGGCGCCGGCGCGATTCCGGCGGCCATCGCCGCGCAACGGACCAGCACGTGCTCGATGCTGTTGCCCGAGAGGATCATCACGGGCCGGCCGTCGCAGATGGGAACAAGGCGCCTGGCGAGGCCGGCAAGCTGTTGCCAGAACGCCCCGAACCGGATTTCGCTTAATTGCCCCCCCGCAACCGGTCGCACGAAAGCGAGCCGGTCCGGATGGGACCGTGCGTGTTCGGCGATACGATGCACGACGCTGGACGATCCATCGGGCAGTTCCAACGGCGACTTCAGGATCCAACCGCCCTCATCAGTGGGCTGAGTTTCAACGACCGGCTCAGGAAAACCCAGGTGCGCGAGACTTCGAAATGACTTTTTCATCAACTCCCTCCGGAATACCGTTCGAGAATGGTGACCGCGCTGACGCCGGGACCACCGTAAACGTGCGTGAAACCGGTCCGGGGATTGCCGGGCACCTGACGCTTGCCGGCCCGGCCGCGAAGCTGCTGCACCACCTCGTATACCTGCCGCATGCCGGAAGCGCCGACCGGCTCCCCGTTGGCGAGCAGGCCGCCGTCGGTATTGATCGGTAACCGGCCTCCGATCTCGGTGGCGCCGGACTCCACGAGCTCGACCTGTTCCCCCGGCTCGCAGAATCCGCATTCCGCGTAGTGAATGATCTCGGTGCCGGAATCGGTGTCCTGCAGTTGCACGACATCGATGTCTTCCGGACCGATCCCCGCGGTCTCGAACGCTTCTTGCGAGGCGCGCACCGTCGGGCCCGGCTTTACGTCGAGCGCGATCGAGGGCGCGGAAACCTCGAACGTGTCCTCGCCGCGGGTCTTGATGCTGACGGCTTTCAGTCTGACGGGCTGGTCCGTAAAGCGGCGGGCCACGCTCTCGCGGGCCAGGATGACCGCCCCGCCCCCGGCGCAGGGGTTGGTCAGCATGTACTTGCGCAGCGGATGGCAGACCATGGGCGAAGTCGCGATCGTTTCCAAACTCAGCGGTTCGCGGCGCCACGCGTGCGGCGTGATCGAACCGTTTCGAAACGCCCGCTCGGCGACGCGCATTGCGGTCTCGATGGGAATACCGTGCTCATGAAAATAGCGCTGCGTTTTCATGGCGAAAAACTGGGGCGCCACCAGGAAACCCATCTCGCCGTACCAGGACCAGATATTCCAGGCTCGGGGGTCGGTCCTGAAGGCTCCGCGCTCGTGGTTGTCCGCGCCGACCGCAAGGGCAATGTCACAGCGTCCCGCCTCGATGGCCGTGGCCGCGGCAAACAGCGCGCTGCCGGCGGACGCACAGCCGTTGCGAACGTTGATGAAACTGATTCCGGTCTGCCCAAGCTGGGCCACGGTCGTGTCGAGGAGCCCTTCCAGGCTGGCCCCGTAGGCCAACTGGATATCCTTCCAGTTCATTCCCGCGTCATCGAGCGCGCCATTGACGGCAGCGACCGCGATTTCGCCGATCGATTTTCCGTCGTGACGACCGAACGGATGAAGCCCGACGCCAACGATGCATAGCTCATCCATTTCCAGCACACCCAGATAATTGTTGATTGTTGACAATTTATGCTACGCAAAGCTACATTGTCAATCAGCCCGGCGAGTCCATCGCGGAAATCACCCTTAAATCCGGGAACATGATCGACCACAAACATCAATGATGAAACGCCTGACTTCCTTTGCCGTTTGCCTGACCGCGCTATTACTGATCTCGACCGCATGCACCGCAAAGGATGCCGTGGGTAGCGAAGCCGGGCAGATACTGGAGCAATACCGGTCGTTGGGAGCACACCGCAGCGGAACGGAAACCGACCTCGCCACCGCGCAATGGCTTCACGGTGAGTTGCGGGTACGAGGCGTCAATGCAGAACTGCAGCAGTGGCCGTTGCGTGTATTCGACCTGGTCGGCAGTTCGATTCAAACGGATGACGCGACCCTCGACGCCTTTCCGTTCTGGTATCCTGTCGCCACGGGCAGCTCGGGCATTCAGGGCGCCCTGGTCGACGTAACTGCGGGTTGGAATTCAAAGGTCGATAACCCGGTCGCGTTCTACCGCTTGCCGCCCGGCCAGTTCGAGTTCCATTTCGACATCGCCCCTTTGGCATCCACGTGGGCCGAACAGGGCGCCGAGGCAGCGGTCGTCGTGCTGGACCACCCCATCAAGGCCGTTTCGGCACAAAATGCAAACAAGCCGCACCACCAGCAAGCCCTTCCCCTGCCCGTCGTGATCGCATCCGAATCGGATGCCGAGAAACTGCAGGAACTGGCCGCGAAGCAATCCCCGGTGAAGGTCATCATTGACGGAACAAGCCGGGATGGAACCGCCCGCAACGTCCTGGGCTGGCTGGATCGGAATGCCGCACGCTGGCTCGTCATCAGCACGCCGATCAGCGGCTGGTTCGAAGTGACCAACGAACGCGGCCCGGGAATCGCCCTGTGGCTGGAACTCGCCCGCTGGGCGGCCGAGGAAGACATCCGGGCGAATGTCCTGTTCGCCGGCCTGAGCGGACACGAACTGGGAAAGATGGGGATGGATGCATTGGTCGCATCCGGCCGCCTTCCGAAACCGCCGGAAGTGTGCCTGTGGCTGCACCTGGGCTCCGGCATTGCCGTAAAGACGCCGCTTCTCGCAGCCGTTTCATCCGCCGCCGAACTGGAAGAGGCCACGCGCACGACCCTGGTGGATCACACGTCAATGGCCTATTGGCCCGAGCAGAAAATGCCGAAGGGAAGCGAACAGTACGGCGCGCTGCAGTTGGGTTACCCCGTCGTCGGCCTGTTTGGGGGCGGCCCGGCCATACACACACGTCTCGACCAGG
>JAZBOH010000133.1:0-2911 GCA_036351055.1 Lysobacterales bacterium | reverse complement strand
GGTGTGTTACGAAAAAGCAATCGAGAGCCTCGACGTCAGCGGCCTCAAGGTCGTCTGGTCGGTGGACCTGGGCTTTGCCCCGGTCGAGCCCGAAGTCGTGGCGATTTGCGAGGAAGCCGTCCATCGGCTCGTCGAAGCCGCCGGCCTGGAACGGGTGGCGACCGGGTACGCCTTCACGAACCCGTATGTTGCATGGAACGCCCTGGCCGCGGTGCAGTTGCGGCAGGACTTCGAATATCGTGGATTCCTGCCAGAGCGCCTGGATGAAATCAGCCCCGGGCCCCGCCGGTTCATCGAGCGCTATGCCTATCAGGATCCGAAACGCCTGGTCGAGTACCGCCAGACGGTCATGCGAACCGAGCAGGAAATGGCCGAGCTGTTCAGCAAGGCCGACGTGCTGCTGACCCCGACCGCGTGCTGCGTGCCCTATGCCGCCGAGGGCCCCCTGCCGGAGATGATCGCCGGGATGGACGCCAGCGAGACCAACGGTGAGCCGTTCACGGCGCTGGCCAGCATCGGCTGGAACCCATCGGTTTCAGTGCCAGCCGGCCTGTCGTCGGACGGGCTGCCGATCGGGTTGTTGATCAATGTCAGGCGGCATCGTGATGATATTGCCTTGAGGCTGGCGCGGATCAGCGAGTTGGCCAATCCATGGCCTTTGAGGGCGCCGGCTTAAGGGTTGGGTCGCAGGAGGGTCGGCGCCGGTTCAAAATCGGATTTTTGTACCACAGGCCTGCCTGTTTAGGGTGGGCAGGACAGACAGGAAAAAATGCAAACACTCAGACGTCTATTGCTCTTGACCGTTTTGCTGTCGAGCGCGTCATTGTTCGCGAAGGACGACCCATTCAGCGGTGTTCAGGCGTTCTTCTCCGCCATTTCAGCCGTCGACCATGAACGAATCCGTCATTCGGTTACGTCCGATTTTCACCTGCTCGAAGACGGGGAAGTCTGGGATGTAAATGACCTGATCGAAGTCGCTGGTCCATCACAGGCCGGAAGGCGCAATTACTTCCATGTCATAAGAACAGCCCGTTCTGGAAATTCCGCATGGATCAGTTACTGGAACAAGGCGGTTTTTCGGGGCGGAGAGCAGATCTTCAGCAGGGCCTGGCTGGAAAGCGCCGTCCTCGTTCGCGACGGTGACATGTGGCGACTGTAAATGCTGCACTCCACCCGGATCGATCCCGAGCACCTTCCAGAGGACATCGAGTTGTCGGAATATCGGGACTGAGATCACCGGGTCTCTCAGCGCCTTTATCGCCCCCGGTGTTTGAATCGCAAGCGCTTGACACGCTCGTTGCAGGCGGAGACGTTCAGCGGTTCAGGGACTGCTTCAGGAAGTCCGCCGCGCCCCGCCAGGCGTTCCTGGCGGCCTGGAGCTTGTCAAAGAAACTGAGAAAGCTGTGGGTCACGCCCGGTACGACCTCGAGGGTCGATGCCACACCCGCCGCGAGAAGTTTCTCGTGCAGGTGGGTCGAGTCGTCCAGCAGGGGATCCAGCGAACCGCAAACGAGGTGGCAGGGGGGCAGGTGATCCAGTTCGCCCAGCAGCGGAGCCGCGCGAACGTCCCGGTCCTGGGCCGGGTCTTTGAGGTACATGCGCCAGCAGAAATCCATCGCGGCGCTGCTCAGGGTATAGCGTTCGTCCCGGCCAAAACTGCGGTGTGAGGCTGTGTCGTGATCATGCGCGAAAACGCCGTACAGCAATAGCAGACCTTTCAGAAAATTCTGCTGGGCATCACGTAATTGCATGGCCGTCGAAAGCGCCAGGTTGGCGCCTGCCGAGTCGCCGCCAAGGGCGATTCGGTCAGCGTCGATGCCCCATTCACCGGCATGCTTACGAAGCCACACGCACGCGTCGATTATCTGGTTAAGGGCCTCGGGGAACCGGCTTTCCGGCGCCAGCGGGTAATCGATCGAGAGCACATTTACGCGGCTGTACTCAGCGAGCACCCGGCAGTTGCCATCGAGGCCCTCGATGCCGCCCATGCACCAGCCGCCGCCGTGCAGGTAGACGATGACAGGCCGCAAGGCTTCACTCAGCAAAGGCTCGTAGAGTCTTGCCCGAAGTCGTTCCGAACCGATCGGCAGTTCGAGGTCTCTGACCCGCGGCAGGTCCGGCCCGGGACGGGGTGACCGCTCCCGCATTTCAACGGCTTCGGCCCGCATCGTGTGCAACTCATTTTCGGAGAAATGGACCCAATCGACTGTCTCCGGTCCGACCGCAAGGTCCCAGGGAAGAAGCGCGGCCATTTCGGGGTCGACGTAGGGGGGCTGATTAGGCAATGTTCTACTCAGAACTAAGAAAGACTCTGTTTGCCCGATGTCCGAGCGCAGAGGTTTCGCCATTTTCTCTCACCATCAGGCGACGCCCGCCGTTACCGGTCGAAAGGCGTAGGCCATGCGAGTGGCGCCTTCGTCGTCCGTCGTGTACGGGAAGAGGGTCAGCTCCAGATCCATGCCGATCTCGACGGCGTCCTCGTCCTCCAGGAGCAGCCGGCTCATCACGCGACATTGCCCGGGCAACTCGACCAGGCCCAGCAGGAAGGGCTGGAACTGCTCAAACGTGGTCTCGGGGCCGGAATAAGGCGGTGACGGCGGCATGAAGCACTGCTTCGTCCACGTCCATAGCGTTCCGCGACGGTGCAGCTCCACTTTTTCGACCGATGTCCCGCAGCAGCGGGGACAGGCGTCGAGCGCCGGGAAAGCGTGATAGCCGCAGTCGGCACAGCGGCTTCCGATCAGCCGGGTTGCGTTCGGGTCCAGGTTGGTGAACAGGCCTTCGCTGATTGGCGTGACGGGGTTCATTGCGTCATTCCTCGGTTGCAATCGGTGGTCGTGAGTTGTTGGCGAATCAACTGTTGCAGTGCGGTGCGTACGCGCTCGTACTCGGCCGGGTCGATGCGCGGCGC
>JAZBOH010000132.1:0-3010 GCA_036351055.1 Lysobacterales bacterium | reverse complement strand
TGGTGTCGCTGGTCGCAGCGCGCCTGATGACGTTTATGATTCGTACCGGGCCCGGCCGTGGCCATGCCCGGGGTAAGGGGCGGCGCCGACCGCCGACCGTGCGCGATCCGGAGGAACTCAATCCCGATTTGCGCGGAGAAAAGTGGCAGTGACAGAACCCGTCGGGACGCCCGAAGTCCTCTATCTGAAAGAACCCAAGATTTACCCGCGTGAAGTTTCCGGTCGTTACGACCGCTTACGCAAGCTTGCGGTATTTGTACTGCTGGGCCTTTATTACATCGTCCCCTGGCTGACCTGGGATGGCCGCCAGGCGGTGCTGTTTGACCTGCCGGCGCGCCAGTTTTTCATCCTGGGCTTCGAGTTCTGGCCGCAGGATTTTATTTACCTTGCCTTGCTGCTGATCAGTGCCGGCCTGTCCCTGTTTTTCTTCACTGCGCTTGCGGGCCGCTTATGGTGCGGCTACGCCTGTCCGCAAACGGTCTGGACCGAGGTGTTCCTGTGGATGGAGCGCTGGGTAGAGGGTGACCGCGGCAAGCAGATGAAGCTGGACAAGGCGCCCTGGAGCGGCGGCAAGGTCGCACGCAAGGCCACCAAACAGTTTCTCTGGATCAGTTTCGCGCTCTGGACCGGTTTTACCTTTGTCGGATTCTTCACACCGATCAAGGAGTTGGGTCACTCCGTACTGACCCTGTCCCTTGGCGGCTGGGAGTTGTTCTGGGGCATTTTTTACAGCGTCGCGACCTACGGCAACGCGGGTATCCTGCGCAGCCAGGTGTGCAAGTACATGTGCCCCTACGCGCGCTTCCAAAGTGCCATGTTTGACCGCGATACGCTCATCATCTCTTACGACGAGGAGCGCGGCGAACCGCGCGGCGGCCGCCGCAAGAGCGACGATCCGGCGGAATTGGGCCTGGGTGATTGCATCAGTTGCACGCTCTGTGTCCAGGTCTGTCCCGTGGGTATCGATATCCGGGACGGGCTGCAGTACGAATGCATCGCCTGTGCCGCCTGCATTGACGTCTGTGACCAGGTCATGGACAAGATGGGTTACGAGCGCGGCCTCGTGCGTTACACGACGGAAAACGCCCTCAAGGGTAAGAAATCCAAGGTGCTCAGGCCGCGATTGTTTATCTATGGCGCCCTGTTAATCGTCATTGTGACGGGCGTCTTCTACTCCTACGGCAACCGTCAGCCCATTCGCGCGGAGCTGATTCGTGACCGCAACATGCTGTTCCGTGAAGTGGACGGCGGAATGGTAGAGAATATCTACAAGTTAAAGCTGATCAACCAGGACAAGGTAGCGCACCGCTATCGCGTGACCGTACCGGATTTCCCGCAGATTCAGATCAGCATGTTCCCGGACCCGGTGCTGGACGCCCGGCAGGTCGGCGAGTTTTCTTTTACATTGCGTGCCCCGGCGGACCTCGGTGCAGGCTCCATGGAGATTGACGTGCTGTTTGAAGCCATTGATAACCCGGAAATTCGCAGGCTTTCCGAGACACGCCTGCTGCTGCCCGAAGGTACGGGCCAGTGAGCGGCGCCGGAGCCCAGGTGGCCGGAAAACCCTGGTTCCGCGAACCCTGGCCGTGGATCATCATCGGGCTGCTGGGTACGGTCGTGATAGCAAGCTTTATTACGCTCTGGATAGCCATGAGCAATCCCGATGCGCTTGTTGTTCGTGATTCGGAATACAAGGAAATCAAGGGCGAGTTGCGTGCGCAGAACCCGGAGCAAATTCGTGCCGCTGAGGAAGCCAGGCAACAGGCGGAGAAGGCAGCGGCCGTGCCCAAGACTGACGACGGGATCTGAATGTTGTGGACGCCGTGCTCACGCCTTGTTTTCACTGCGGCGAGGTTTGCCCGCCCGGCACCCAGCTTAGTGTAGAACGAGACGGGCAGCAGCTGCCCGTATGTTGCGAGGGTTGCCTGGCGGTCTCCAACCTGATTTTTCACAGCGGTCTCGATCGCTATTACCAGTTTCGCGAGGGCCAGGCACGCAAGGCCGATGAGGATATCGAGGCGCTGGGCGAGGCCTGGAAAAGCTGTGATACGCGCCAGGAACTCTGGGGTGTGGCCAGCGAAAAGGGCCGCTTTGACCTGCTCCTGCAGACAGAAGGCGTGCAGTGTGCAGCCTGTGCCTGGCTGATTCGCAGCCGCCTTGAACCCATGAGCGGTGTGGAACGGGTACAGGTTGATATCGGCAGCGGCTATACGCGCATCGAGTGGGACCCGGCCCGAATCAGACTCAGTGAAATCGCCCTGGCCCTGGCCGCTATCGGCTACCGGCCACACCTTCCCCTGGCCGAGAACGAAGAGCGCGGACGTTTACAGGAGCGACGTGAGGCCATGTTGCGCCTGGGCGTGGCCGGCCTCGGCATGATGCAGGTCATGATGTACGCGGTAGGTCTGTATGCCGGCGAGGCCATGGGCATCAGCGCCGGTGCTGAGCGCTTTCTTGAATGGACCAGTCTGCTGGTCACAATACCGGTCGTGTTCTACGCCGGGCGTCCATTCTTCGAGGGGGCTGCCGCCGGACTTCGCAGCGGACGTATGGGCATGGACGTGCCTGTGGCACTGGCCATCGGCGTAGCGTTTCTGGCCAGCTGTTGGAATTTCCTGCGCGGGGCAGGGGAGGTCTACTTTGACTCCGTCGTGATGTTTGTCTTCTTTTTGTCGGCAGCCCGCTTTGTGCAACTAATGCAGCGCCATCGCAACTTGCAGAGTGGTGCGGCCCTGGCGCGATTGCTGCCTGAGTGGGCCCAGGTGGTTGAGCGGGACAGGTTGCGTACCGTGCTGCTGTCCGATCTCCAGCGTGGACAGTGCGTGCGCGTGCGTCCCGGCGAGCCCTTTCCGGCAGATGGTGTCCTGCGCAGCGGCACGACCGAGGTCGACGAGGCCCTGCTGACTGGTGAGGCGCACTGGATCAGAAAGTCCGTTGGTGACCCGGTCGTTGGCGGCAGTATCAACCAGAGCCAGTCCGTCGATGTGGAAGTTACCGCTACGGGACAGTC
>JAZBOH010000131.1:0-17222 GCA_036351055.1 Lysobacterales bacterium | reverse complement strand
GCGGCTCTAGTGGGAGCGGCTTTAGCCGCGATTGTGAACGCCGCACGGGTCGCGACCCAACAAAAGCAAAAGACATAAAAAAACGGGCCATCGGCCCGTTTTTTTATCGCGGCTAAAGCCGCTCCCACATTCAAATTGTTACTGCCCCATCTCTTCCTCGGCGCAGAGTTGATCGCCGCAAAGCATGATGGAGAACTCGGTTCCGCGCACGCCCATGAGAGCAACCGGTGTGCGGACCTTGTAGTTTTCCGGGTTGGACTTGGCCATGGCGCCGGTGATGACCCGCAGGCCGCCTTCCACCAGGCTCAGCGTGGCCTCGTCGCCATCGTCGCCATTGTACAGGTACGCTTCGATGATCAGCGTGGAGTCCGGACGAACCGTGACCTTGGCGCCGTCTTCGAACTGGAGCACCGCGAAGCTGCGGTTGCTGGTCATGATTTCATCGGAAACGTAGATGAAATCGCCCTGCTTGAGTTCACGTGATCCGCCGTTGGACAAGGCAATGACTTCGCCGCGAGAGGCGACAACCATGCCGGAGCTGTCTTCCTGCTGGGCCACGACTGGACCCGAAAGTAAAGCAAGGAACAATACGGATGAAATTGTCCTGACTAAAGTTTTCATTTCTCTACCCTTTATCAAAGAATAATTAAATACACCGGTATACGGCATTACATACCAACTTCGATTTGGTTGGTTGGAATCCCCTTGATTCTCACTAACTGCCTAATAATAGCATAATTTTACTGCAATGCTGTTTTGTTGTGGGAGCGGCTTTAGTGGGAGCGGCTTTAGCCGCGATTGTTTCTTAGCGAAACCAAAATCGCGGCTAAAGCCGCTCCCACTAAAGCTGCTCCCACTAAAGCTGCTCCCACTAAAGCCGCTCCCACAATTCCTGCCTACTTGGCGGTGTGCACGAAGACGCCGTCCCAGTCCTCGCCGGGGGGATTCTCCTGGAAGATGCCGATGCGCTCCTCGTACAAGTCGAACAAATGGCAGTCGCCCTGGTCGCGGCGCAACTGCTGCAGGGCTTCAAGGGCCTGCGGCCAGTCCTGCTTGCGGTATAGGAACAGGAAATGGTGGAAGGACTGGATATGCTGCTTCTGTTCCTGGCTCAATTCCTCTTCAACCCCGATCGGCTCGAGGATGGTGACGGGTTTTTCCTTGCCCTTCACCCTAACCTTGTCCAGTTCGCGGAAAGCGTAGCGCGGGGCGTCGTTGGCGGTGGTCTCGTTGACGATAAAGTCCACGCCGTAGTGCTTGGTGATGCCCTCCAGCCGCGAGCCCAGGTTCACCGCGTCGCCCAGCACGGTATAGGCGCGCCGGAACCTCGATCCCATGTTGCCCACGCTCATCACGCCGGTGTTCACACCCACGCCGATGCGGATATCCGGCCAGCCCTTCTTGGAAAAATCGGCGTTCAGCACATCCAGCGCCTTGAGCATGTCCAGCCCGGCCTTCACGGCCTGCTCGGCGTGGTGCGGGTGGAATATGGGCGCGCCCCAGAAGGCCATCACCGCGTCGCCGATGTACTTGTCGATGGTGCCCTTGGAGTGATGCACGATCTCGGTCATCGGCGTGAGGTACTCGTCCATCAGCTCGGACAGCTCGTCCGCCTCCAGGCCTTCGGAAATGGTGGTGAAGCTGCGAATATCGGTAAACAGGACCGACAGCTCCATTTTCCGCGACTCCAGCGAATAGTGCTCCGGGTCGCGGCTCATTTCTTTCACCAGGTCGGGCGGCACGTACTGGCCGAACAGGCTGTCCATGTGCTGGCGGCTGCGCGTTTCGAACAGGTAGCCGAACAGCATGTTGATGGTGTAGATCGCGAACAGGGTGTACAGCGTCATCGCCAGCGGCAACACGTGCAATTCGACCGTCCACAGGTAGTAATTCACCGCCAACGCGACCGCGGTAACGGCCACCGTGACCACGGTCGACAGCACCGGCGACAGCGCCGGCAGCAACAGGGCCGTCAGGAAGCCGAAAACGGCCACCGCGATCATCTCGGCCGCCGCCGTGTAAGCCGGTTCCCAGCGGAAATTGCCGTCGAGAATCCCGGCGATCACGTTGGCGTGGATCTCCACCCCGGGGTAGATCGAGCCAAACGGCGTGGTCCGCAGGTCCTCCATGCCGGGTGCGGTAGCCCCGACCAGCGCGATGCGGCCTTCGAATACCGACGGGTCCTCGACGTTGCCGCTGATCACGTCGCCAATCGAGACATAGGGAAAACTTCCGGCCGGCCCGCGGAACGGCACCAGCACGGCGCCCTGCGGGTCGATCGGGATCGGCCGGCCGGCCAGTTCCAGGCCTTCCAGGGGCGGGTAGTCGCCCATCCAGCGCGAGGAATCGACAAAGATCGGCAGCGTGATGTCGTTCAGGTAGGTGGCTGCCACCGCCATCGATAGCGCCTCGTACACGCTGAACTGGAACTCGTGCAGCAGCGGCGTGCGCCGCACCACCCCGTCGGGGTCGATCAGCGGGTTATTGATAAAGCCGGCGCTGTAGGCCGTTTCCATCAGTACCGGCAGGTTTGAGGTGAACCCCTCCCCGCGCGGCAGGAAGATGCTATCGGCCATCGATTCGTGCAGATCAAAAGCCGCGTAGGGTAAAGCGCCCGTTTCGTAAGCGGTCTCTTTATTGGTATCGAAATAATAGCCCAGCACGGTCGGAATACCGGCCATGGCATCAGCAAACATGCGGTCGCGGTCCAGCAGCGGTTCGAAGGCATTGAGTTTTTCGACAAAGCCCTGGTCCCCTTCCTGTTCGGCCAGGGACCTGAGTATTGCAACATCGGCGCTTTCGTCGCGCTCGGCGAACAGCACGTCGAAGCCCACGACCGCGGCGCCATAGGCATTGAGGTTGTGCATCAGGGCCGCAAATTTCTCGCGCGTAAACGGCCAGTGCCCGTGTTCCTGCAGGCTGGCCTCGTCGATGGCGACGATCACGATACGGTCGTCCACGCCGCGCGGCGCGGTCAAGCGCACGCGGGTGTCGTAGAGTATGTCTTCGATCTGCTGGATGTAGGGGATGGTGTACATGCCGGAGATATGACCCAGCACGCCCAGCGTCGTGAGAATGGCCAACAGGGCCCTGGCCAGGTAGCGCTTGAAGGTAAGGTTGCCCTTCTTCAGGAAGGAAAGGTTCACTCCTTCTCCATTGCTCCCCGCATGCGGTCTTTCAGTTCGTCCCAGGCTATACCGGATGACTTGTCGATACGCTCGGCTTCGACACCGTCCGGCCATGGGTAGTAACCGCTCACGATATCACCGTCGATCCAGTGGTGCAGCATGGCCGGCACCCGGTGGTTGAAAAACGACGGCGCGATGTCGATCACGCGGTCGGCGATCAACTGGTGGGCGATGCTGCCGACCATCTGTACCGGCACCTCGCCGAGGCGGCCGTGCAGGTCGATGTGGCCGTGGCCGCAGATGATTTTCAGTACCTGCGGGTGTTTCCGCAGCACCTGGTGGAGACCCAGGTACCACTGCTCGCCCACCATGTCGATAAATCCGATTCCGGTCTTCATCGGCGGGTGGTGGATGGCGATCAGCGCGGGCTTGTCGGATTTCGACAGTTCATCATCCAGCCAGTGCAGGCGGCGCGGGCCGAAAAACGGCAGTTCGCTGTCATCGAAATGGCTGTTGAGCATCACCACGCGAAACGGCAGGTCCTCGATCACGTACTGGTAATGCGGCCCCTGGCAGGGAAACATGGGCGTATCGCCAAAGTACGTGAGCATGCCCTCGGGGTCGTCGTGGTTGCCCGGCAGCAGGTAGACCGGCAGGTCCAGCGGCGCGATCAGGTCGGCAAAATGCGAGTAGGTGACGGGGCCGGGGTGTTCGACCAGGTCGCCGGTGACCAGCACCGCGTCGGGCCGCGGCCGCATCGCGTTGATTTCCGCCACCGTGACTGCCAGGTGATGGGCCGTGTCGGCCACCCCGTACAGCAGAGCCCCCCGCTCCACGATGTGGGTGTCCGTTATTTGGACTAGCGTTGTCAAAAGATGCTCCCTTTATGCCTCTTTTAGTCTAGTGTACTGCATCGCTATTAATGGCGGTACGGTACGCTAACTAAGAATCTCCTTGCGATCCGGCTTGTACTGGTTCTTGGCCTGGCGCTGGTCACGGAAGGAATCGATCTCCCGGTCCAGTCCGGCGTCAATGGCGCGTTGCAACGTCCAGGCCGCTTCGAAGCGGTTGAGGTACACGTAATCCGCACCCGCTTCGTACACTTCCATGATCGCGTCGGTCGCTATCGCGTTCGAGATTATCACAGAATTGGGGGCCATCTTCCGCACCACGTGCACCAGGCGCTTGTTGTCGATACCGCGCAGCAGGTCATCGGGGATGGTGCACACGATCACGTGGGTCTGGTTCAGGCCCAGGTGGTGCAAGGTCTCGGGGTTGGCCAGGTCGCCGTACTTGATGGTGGCGCCGGTGGCGGCAATGGCGTCATGCAGCGCCACGTTGAAATCCACCACCAGGGTCTCTTTGACCAGCTCCGGGTTGGTCTGGGCCAGGTTGTACAGCAAAGACGAGGCGTCGCGGTGAAAGCCCAGCAGGGCCAGCTTGTAGGCGCCGCCTTCTTCCTTTTTCAGTTCGGGCGGGGCTTTGAAGCCGCATTTTTCCAGCAGCGGGCGAACCCAGCCGTGGATCTCGTAAGCCTTGCCGTACATCAGCGGGGTGGCCAGGGCGGTGATCACGAAGGCGAAGATCACCGAGCTGGTCAGGGCCGGGCTGAGGTGGCCAAGCTTGACGCCAAGGAAAGCGATCACCAGGCCGAATTCGGAAATCTGCGCCAGGCGGATGGAACTGACCTCGGCGTTACGCTGGTCGACCCCGGAGAAATAGAACAGCGGGAAGAAGATGATCTGGCGCGCCACGATGGCCACGATGGCCAGCACCACGGCCACGATGACCACGTCCATGCTCTCGGGCATCGGGATGCTGATGCCCAGGGCCACGAAGAACAGCGTGATGAAAAAGTCCTTCACCGTGGCCACCTTGGTGATGATCTCGGTGGACGACGGCAGGTTGGCGATACTGGCCCCGGCGATCAGCGCGGCCATGCCCGAACCCACGGCCATGTGGAAGTTCTTGCCGTAGGTCGCCACGAAGATGTTGTCCAGGTTCACGCCGATGAACACCACCATGAAACACCAGGCCAGCGCGCCCAGCAGGGTCATTTCCGGCGTCTTGGCGATCCATACGAAGGCGCGGCCGACAAAGGACAGCGCAATGACCACGGTCAGCAGGCTGAGCAGGACGATGCCGAGGAAGGACATGGCGATCATGCCGATCTCGGGGTTCTGCAGGTTGGGCTGGATCAGGATGGCGATGATCACCCAGATATCCTGGAAGATCAGGATGCCCAGGGCGAGGCGGCCCGGGACGGTATCGAGTTCGAAGTGTTCCTGGAACAGTTTGACCACCAGCAGCGTGGACGAACCGGCGATGATCACGCCCATGTACAGCGGCGCGTGCGGGCTGTCGCTGAGCAGGGTGCCGCCGATGCCCAGCAACAGCATCAGCTTGGTCACCAGCACACCAAACAGGATGGTCAGCGGGTACTGCAGCAGGCCGGTGACGATAATGGCCTTGCCGCTGCCGAGGATCTTCTTGAAGTCGATTTCCAGGCCGATCAGGAACAGCAGCAGGATAAAACCGAGCTGCGCGATGGTATCGATATTGACCGGATCGGTGACCTGCTTGAGGCCGATCGGCCCGATGATGATGCCGGCCAGCAGAAAGGCCGCGATGCTGGGGATTTTCAGACGCGTGAAGATCACGCCCAGCGCCCCGGCCGCCAGCAGGCTGATACCGATATCGTGCACCAGGGAAGGCATCTCGCCACCGGCTGCCCAGGCGGCGGGGGCGAGCAGGAAACTGGTAAGAAGGGTTACTAGCAGGATCACCGGGCGCCCAACAGCCCGGCGTAAGAATGAATTCATATTATTGTTTTCCAAAGTCCCAGGACAGATTTCCCCGATAGCATAAAGTCTTACGCAATATTTTTACAGCCAAACCTGGTAGGCGCCATGTAAGAGCGATGTGCGCCGCGACAATTTTTTGCAGCGTCGCAACTTACGTCGCAGCTACAGCAAGCCCCTCAGCTTCTCGGTCGCAATATTCCCCCCGCAAATCACGATAGCCACCTGCTTGCCCCTGAACCGCTCCACGTTTCTCAAATACGCGGCCAGGGCCACCCCCGCCGCTCCCTCGATGATCTTGTGGTGCTTGTCCACCATCCAGCGGATGGCCTCGGCGATTTCCACCTCGCTGATCAGCACGTAGTCATCCACCAGGTCGCGACACAGTGGGAAGGTGATCGATCCGGGCTCACAGCCGCCGGCCGAGCCGTCCGAGAGTGTATCCAGGGGTTCATCGAGCTGCACGATCTCCCCTTTCTGTTTGCTCAGGTACATCTCCGGTGCGTTCTGGGGCAAGCAGCCGATCACCTCGACTTCAGGCTTCACCGCCTTCACCCAGGACGCAACACCGCTCATCAGCCCGCCACCGCCGATGGTGGCCAGCACGGCGTCGACCTCCGGCAGGTCCTCGAGAATCTCCTTGGCAACCGTGCCCTGCCCCGCCACGACGGCGGGGTCGTTATACGGCGAGACCCAGGCCATGCCCAGCTCGGCTGCCCTGCTTTTTGCAAATAGCTCTGCCGCCACGCAGTCCTGCCCATGAAACTCCAGTTCCACGTCATAGTGCCGCAGGGCCTCGACCTTGGAAGGAACCGCCGTCTCCGGCAAACAAATCATCCCCCGGTCGCCGGATATCGAAAGCGCGCGTGCAAAGCCCAACCCATGGTTCCCGGTGGAAGCCGTCACCAGGCCATTTTCTTTCTCGGCCTGCGTCATGGAAAGCACCTTGTTAAGCGCCCCCCGCGCCTTGAACGACCCGGTATGCTGCTCACTCTCCAACTTCAGATAGACGCCCCCACCATCGCCATCATCCAGATACCGCGAATGCATCAAGGGCGTCCTGAGCACATACCCGGCAATCCGCCCATGCGCCACTGCAATTTCATCGTAATAACCCATACAACCTCATTCTAAAAAACAAAAAAGCACCCAACAACAATAAAGGGGCCGGATACATTTATTGGGAATAAATGTATCCGGCCCCTTTATTAAAACCGCACCGTTATCCCGTTTCCCTAATGGGGCCGGATACATTAAACCGCGAAAAATGTATCCGGTACCTTTTTAAGATTCTTGGAAAAGGCGCTTGTTCATGTACTCGATTCGCATGCCGAGGGTACGGGCCACCAGTTCGTGGATGGATGCGGCAAGCATCAGGTTCTCGTCGTCCAGTTTCGCCAGGTTTTCGGAGCTGAGGTGGTAGAGCACCGAGTCCTGGTCGGCCACCAGGGTTGCCGTGCGCTTGTGGTCCGGCGTGTAGGCCGACATTTCACCAATCAGGGCGCCCGGGCGAAAATTTTTCACCCGCCGGAACTCACCGTCTGCCATCCTGATCAGCGCGGTCATCTCGCCGCTTTCGAGCATGTACAGGCCGCTGTCATCCTGGCTCTGTTCGAACAGAATGTCGTTAGCCGCGATCTCGACTCGCTCCATATGCCGGGCCAACAGGCCGGCCTTATCCGCGTCGCCGAAGATCCGCAACAGGTGCTCGTGGATCGACAGGCTTTCGTTCTTTGCCGTATGGCGCTGCAGCACTTCTTCTTCCATGTATTCAACCGCGTAGTCGGCTTCCTCGAAAATCAGCGTTTTGCCGTTCTCTTCGTTGACCGCCTCCAGCATCAGCAGGTTGTCGCGGATTTCCGGGGTGATGCCGGAATACAGCAGCTTGATGCCGTGGTAATCGCAAGCGGCCTTGATTTGCGCGAAGGTATTGAGCGCCGAAATGTCCATACCCGTCACCCGCTTGAGGTCGAGCAGAATCAGGCGGTAGTGACCGCTGCGGGCCCGGTCGTCGTCACGGATCGTATCGAGAATGGCATTGGCAGTGCCAAAAAACAGGAAGCCGCGCAAGGCATAGACCCTGGCCTCGCTGCCGTGCTTTTCGAGAATCTTGTTGTCGGAACCCGACCGCTCCACCGAGCTGCGGAACAGGTCCAGTGAGTAGCGCCCCTGGATGGCGCTGATCATGCTGTAACGCAGCACGAACAGCAACAAAGCGAGCAAAATGCCGACCAAGATCCCGGCCATGAAGCCGACAAAGATCACGGCGCCCAGGATGATCAGGACGATAGCGAAATCGAAGGGCTGGAAACCACGCACGTTCTCGTAAGTCCACTCGGAGAACAGCTGCCAGGAGAAGAGGAACACGGTTGCACCGACCAGCAGCTTGGGCATCCACGGAATCACCGTGCTGCCAAACACGGCCATCACCAGGCAGACTGCCGCGGTGACCAGCGGCATCCAGCGACTCGACGCCCCAAACTCACGGTATAAGGTCGAGGCCACGACATCGGTCGAACCCGGGGGGCTGGCGACCAGCGCACACAGCACGTTGCCCTTGCCCATGTCTTCGATCTCGGAAGACGTGTCGAGGTCCTGGTTACCTGCGGCCATCAGGGCGGACAACGACATCGACTGGGTCAGCAGTGCCAGGAAAGCAATGGTCAGAATCTCCGGAACTACCGAGAGCACGAAAGTCGTATCAACCAGGCCAAACGACAGCCCGCCAGCCAATTGCAGCGCCCCGGCCTGCTCGGGTATGTCAAACAGCCAGCCACTGGCAACCAGTTCTTGCATACTCAGGTCCTTGAACCAGGCCACGCTATAGAAAATGAAAATGAGGATCAGCGATGCCAGCGGCACTGCCCAGGCACGCCGCAAACGGCTTACAGCGACCAGCAGGAAAATCGCCCCGGCCACGAACAACATCAGGCGGGAAACATTCGTCGGGTTCTTCAGCGCCTGCCCAAGCTCGGAAATCGGGCTACCAACCGCCACACCGACACCGGCTTCCAGCAACAGCCAGCCAATGCCGGCCATGAAACCGCAAATCACGGGGTACGGCATCAGTTCAAGCAGACGGGTCAGCCGGAAGTGGCCGATAAACCAGAAAAAGAACGCCACCGTCAGCGCAGAAAGAGACATCACGGCCAGCATCGTTGCCAGCCCCTCGGGAGTCGCCGCCCGCTCGCCCATCCGCACGACCATCAGGCTCGCCACCGCAGCCAGGATGACAACCGCCTGCTCGTCCAGGCTTACCACGTGCACCGCTCGCGCCGAAGTCAGTGCCACAAAAATGGTCAGCAGCGCCCAGCCACAAAGCAGGATCACCACCAGCAGGGGCATGAACGGCGCCAGCGCCCCCGCAAAGATCACCGTGGCAAAGGCATAACACCAAAGCGCGTTGTCCAATCCATCGAAAACCCCAAGCGAAATATCCGCCAAGAGCGACTCAGAACGGTACCCGGTTTTACGCAGCTTAATCATATCCCCCCATGGTAGGACATCCACACAAAAAATGGGGCCGGATACATTAAATCCCCAAAAATGTATCCGGCCCCTTTATATAAATGGCGTCGTTGTTGGGTTTACATAATGGTACCGGATACATTTAACGTTGAAAAATGTATCCGGCCCCTTTCTCGAAGCATGACTTTTGACGCTCACGCTCCTTTAATCTATGGTGCAGCATACTTGGCTCGTACCCATTCAAAGCACTCATACAGGAGCACCCCAGTGAAACGATTTATCTCCCCCGGCCTGCTGCTGGCCGCTTCACTGTTAGTCACCGGCCCCGTGTTTGCGGCGGAGATGCCGGAAATCAATATCGAATACGATAAATTCACCCTCGACAATGGCCTGACCGTGGTCGTGCACGAGGACCACAAGGCGCCGATCGTGGCGGTCAGTATCTGGTACCACGTGGGTTCCAAGAACGAACCGCAAGGCAAAACCGGTTTTGCCCACCTGTTTGAACACCTCATGTTCAACGGGTCGGAGAACTACGACGGCGAGTACTTCGAGCCCTTCGAACAAGTTGGCGCCACGGGCATGAACGGCACCACCTGGTTCGACCGCACCAATTACTTCGAAACGGTACCAACCCCGGCGCTGGACATGGCCCTGTGGATGGAGTCCGACCGCATGGGCCACCTGCTCGGCGCGGTCACCCAGGAGAAACTGGACAACCAGCGTGGCGTGGTTCAGAACGAAAAACGCCAGGGCGACAACCAGCCCTATGGAAAAACCGAATACCGCATACTGGAAGGCCTGTTCCCTGTCGGCCATCCCTACCGTCACAGCACCATCGGCTCGATGGAAGACCTCAACGCGGCTGACCTGGAAACGGTGCACCAGTGGTTCAAGGACTACTACGGCGCCGCCAACACCGTACTGGTGCTGGCCGGCAACATCACCTTGGACCAGGCCAGGGCCCTGACCCTGAAGTACTTTGGCGACATCGAGTCAGGCCCGCCGGTGGTTCAGCCCAAGGCCAACGTGCCGCTGCGCCTGTCCGACTCCTACGAAGTCATGTACGACCGGGTGCCGCAAGCACGCGTCTACCACTACTGGGCCGTGCCGGGCCGCGTCACGAAAGATGGCGCGATGTTGCAGTTGGCCGCCAGCGTGCTGGGCAGCGGCAAGAATTCGCGGCTTTACCAGGAACTGGTCTACAAGAATCCGCTGGCCGTGAACGTCTCCGTTTCCGTCGAGACGCACGAACTGGCCAGCATGTTCAACGTCGATGTCACGCTGCAGCCGGACGCGTCGCTCGAGCAGGTCAACGCCATCATTAACCGCGAGTTGGAACGCTTCATCGCGGAAGGCCCGACCGAAGAGGAACTGGAGCGCACCCAGACCAAGATCAACGCTTCTACCGTACGCGGACTGGAGCAGATTGGTGGTTTTAGCGGCAAGGCAGTCACCCTGGCCAAGGGCGAACTCTACGCCGATGACCCGGGCTTTTTCCTGACCAAGCTGGGCTGGATGAACGATGCTTCTCCTGAAGATGTTCGCACCGTTGCCGCCGAGTGGCTGAGCAAGGGCCGTTTCCAGCTTGAAGTGCTGCCCTTTGGCGAACACAAGGTCGTGACCAGTGATGTCGATCGCAGCGCCGGACTGCCACCGGTTGGCGACATGCCAGACCTCAGTTTTCCCGAGGTACAGCGTGCCGAACTGGATAACGGCCTCAAGGTCGTGCTGGCCGAGCGCCATGCAGTACCCGTGGTCAACCTAACCTTGCAGTTCGATGCGGGTTATGCCTCCGACCAGTTCGGTAAACTCGGCACCGCCAGCTTCGCATTGGCCATGATGGATGAAGGCACCAAGTCGAAGTCCGCGCTGGAGATTTCGGCCGAGGCCGAGCGCCTGGGTGCCAATATCAGCACCGGTTCGAACATGGACATGTCCACCGCGACCCTGTCTGCGTTGAAAACCAACCTCGAACCTTCGCTGGACCTTTACACTGAAATCGTGCGTGAACCCGCCTTCCAGAACGAGGAAATCGAGCGTCTGCGCAAGCGTTGGCTGGCCAGCATCCAGCAGGAGAAAAACCAGCCGGTTCAGCTGGCCCTGCGCAACCTGCCGCCGCTGCTTTACGGTGATGACCACGCTTATGGCATCCCCTTCACCGGGTCCGGCACCGAGGAATCGATTGCCTCCCTGGACCGCGACGACCTGGTCGACTGGCACCAGACCTGGATTCGGCCGAGTAATGGAACCCTGTTCGTGGTGGGCGATACCAGCATGGATGAAATCCTGCCGCTGCTGAACAAGCGTTTTGGCAAGTGGAAGGAAAACCGCAAGGCGGTGCCGCAGAAGAACCTGGCCGAAGTGGCCCTGGCCGATGAGGCCAAGGTGTATATCATCGACAAGCCAGGCGCACCGCAGTCGCTGATCCTGGCGGGCCATGTCGCTCCGCCGACGGGTGTTGAAAACAACATCGACATCACCACCATGAACGACGTGATCGGCGGTTCCTTCACCGCGCGTGTCAACATGAACCTGCGCGAGGACAAGGGCTGGGCCTACGGTGCCTACACCTTTATGTCCGATGCCCGCGGGCAGCGCCCGTTGATGGTTTACGCCCCGGTGCAGACCGACAAGACGACGGATTCGATCAAGGAACTGACACGTGAATTCGACGAGTTTCTCGGCACCAGGCCCGCGACGCAGGACGAGCTGAACAAGAGCGTACGCAACAGCGTCAACAGCCTGCCGGGCCAGTACGAAACCGCCAACTCGGTAATGGGCGCCCTGCTCAGCAACGACCGTTTCGGCCGCCCGGACGAATACGTCAGTTCATTGAAGGGCCAGTACGAGGACGTCAACCTGGAGGGCATCCAGGGCGCCGCCGAAGAAGTCATGCACCCTGAGAAGCTCACCTGGCTGATCGTAGGCGACCGAACCCAGATCGAACCCCAGCTACGCGAACTCGGCCTCGGCGAAGTCCGGATCATGGACACCGACGGCAACATCATCGAGTAAGAAAGGCCAAGAAAAAGGGGCCGGATACATTTAATTGCAATAATTGTATCCGGCCCCTTTATCTAAATGGCGCCACCATGCGGTTTAAGTTATGGGGCCGGATACATTTAAATGGAAAAAATGTATCCGGCCCCTTTTTTGGTTCTTGGTTTTACAGGTGCTTGGCCAGCCAGGCGTGGACCTCTTGCCAGAAATATCTGGCTTCTTCTCCTTTCATGATCCAGTGGTTGGCGTCGTGGAAGACCAGGAGCCGACCCGGGACTTGCTTGCGCTGCACGTAGCTCCAGGCGGCTATAGTCTGGTTGATGGGTACGCGGAAGTCTTTTTCGCCGATGGTGAGCAGGATCGGGGTGGAGAACTGGTCTGCATAGGTGGCCGGGCTCTGCTCGCGCCATACCGGGCTGTCACCCCAGGGCGGGCCACCGTTCATGATCTCACGACCATAAATCGTATCGCTCGATGAGTACTGACCTTCCAGGTCGACCAGGCCTGCATGGCCAACCAACGCCTTGAAATGCGATGTGGTGCCCTGCAACCAGTTGACCAGGTGGCCACCGTAGCTGGCGCCAGTCGCCGCCTGCCGGCTGCCGTCGATAAACGGAAATTGTTCGATGGCCGCATCCGCTGCTTCAAGCAACTCTTCGCCGGGGGTTTTCAGCGGGTCGCCACCGATGTTCCTGGAAAACTGCTCGCCGTAACCTACTGAACCGGTGTAGTCGGTCATCAATACCACGTAACCGGGAGATGCCAGCAGGGCCGCGCTCCAGCGTACGTGACCGGAATCCATGGACGAACTGAACGGCCCGCCGTGAATCTGCAGCACCAGGGGGTACCTCTTTGTTTCGTCAAAGCCCGGGGGCAGGGCCAGCCAGCTGTGAATCCGGCGGCCCTTGCTGCTTTCGAACCAGAACTCGCGGAATGCCGGGTTATCCACCCCGTCCAGCCGGCCTGCGTTGAACTGGCTTAACGGCTCCTGGCCACCGCGGCGATCCAGGCGTACGATTTCAGCCGGTATGGCAGAACTTTCCCAACGCGCAACCAGATGCGACCCAGCCACCTGGATACCGGCGTAAACACCACGGCTGTCCGGGTTGAGTGCTTTAACCTTTCCGCCTTTTGCCGGCAGGGAGTAAATTCGGGTACGACCGGCATCTGCCGCCAGCAGGTAAAGAGTACGGCTGTTGTCGCTGATTTCAAACTGGCTGACCGAGCGATCGAACCCGTCGGTTACAAGCTGTGGCTCACCCAGTTCGCTCTTGCCATTCCAATCAAAACGGCCAATGCCATCGAGGTTGTAGACTTCTTCATTTTCCGGGCCGATTTTACAATAGAGCTGCTTGCCGCTCGGTGAAAACGTCGGACCTGTGCAACTCCACTCCATACTGCTGGTCAACTGCTCTGGCTCACCGCCCTCCGCCGACACGCTGTAGAGGTGGTAACGCACGCGGGCGTGGGCGGCTTCGTGCAGGTTGGTGGTGGCATTGAAAACCAGGCTCTTTCCATCGGGCGTCCACGCCGGCTTCAGGCTGCTGCCCGAACGCGTGGGCGTGCCGGAAAAACCGGTCTCCGTCACCAGCTTGCTGCCCGCGAACAGGTCTTTCGCGATAGCGCCGGCAACCGCTTCCTGCACGAACAGGTGGGTTTGCCGGTCGTCCCGCCAGTGGTCCCACTGACGGATGGGAAAAATGTCGTAGGCTGACACATCGTATTTACGATCGTCGCGGGCTTCTTTCTCTTCCTTGTTGGCCGCATCGTCCAACGCGCCGGGATAGACACGGCTTGAGAAAGCGATCTTCTTCCCATCCGGACTCCACACGGGGCTGCTGGCGCTAGTTGACAGGTTTGTCATGCGCACCGCTTCGCCGGGGCCCACCATGTCCAGAACATAAACCTGGCTGGCTTCGTCATCGCCGCGCTTGGCCGTGAATGCGATTGCCCCGCCATCCGGCCGCCAGGCCACCCCACCTTCACTTTCTTTCGTGCTGGTCAGGCGCCTGGGGACCGCTTTGCCATCGACCCGGACCAGCCACAGATCACTGACGTCCGCGTCCTCTTCGTAAGAGGGCTCCATCACGCTGACCACGGCCAACTGGCCTTTGGGCCCCACCACGGGCGTACCCACCCGGTACATCGTCCACACGTCTTCATGGGTGATGGGCCGAAGGTCGTCAGCTGCAGCAAATGGGGCCAGGACACTGAAAATCACGAAAGCAAGAAACGCCGAAATCTGTCGCATGGGGTATTCCTTTGAAGGGTTTGCACAAGGGTAGTTTCTTTACCCGACAAGAAAAAGGGGCCGGATACATTTTTTCGCAAAACCAAGCAAAAAAAGGGGCCGGATACATTTTCCTACGCGCTCCTTCCCTTTCACCCATATTCGGGAAACTGTCGCACTGGGAAAATGAGAACCACCCAACTGCCGGAGAAGAAAATGCCACGGCCCAAGCGTCTCAATATCCCGGGCATGCCTCAACACGTCACACAAAGGGGAAACAATCGACAACCCTGTTTTGCTGACAGCCTGGACTACCGTCTATACCTGGAACTGCTCAAGCGCTCCTGCCAGAAACACTACTGCAGGCTTCACGCCTATGTACTCATGGGCAACCACGTTCACCTGCTTCTTACCCCAGACATCGTCGATGGCGTGTCCTTGATGATCCGGGACCTGGGACGTGACTATGTATTGCGGTTCAACAAGCGTCATGAACGGACCGGAACCTTGTGGGAAGGTCGTTTCAAGTCATCGTTGATCGATTCCGACCGATACATGCTGGCCTGTTACCGGTATATCGAGCTAAATCCGGTCCGTGCCCAAATGGTCAAACATCCGGCCGACCATCCCTGGTCCAGTTTCAGCGCCAATGGCCTGGGGCATGCAAATGCAATGATCACACCCCATCAAACCTGGCTGGCGCTTGGCGCAAACGATCTCAGACGCCGACATTCGTACCTCAGATTATTCGATACGGTTTTACCAAACGATCTCTTGGCTCAAATCCGTTTTGGGCTAAGGAAGGGACTGCCTACCGGAAACGAACGTTTTATGGAACAAATTGAGGGCACCCTGGGTATCAAGCTCGGAACCGGAAAAAGAGGCAGACCGGTACAAAATCCCCTTGAATAAAAAGGTACCGGATACATTTTTGAGTAGAAAAATGTATCCGGCCCCATGTATTGGCCCCATACTTTGGCGGCACCATTGCTTGTTGCGCAGCCTTTTGTTGCAGCAGAGGTTAGACTGTAGCCAACCATGTGTTTTTACCGGAGACCGCTCATGAAACATCTGAAAACCCTCATCCTGGGCTTTTTGACACTGATCCTGATGAGTGCAGGCACCGTCTTTGCCAAGAAAGCCCCGCCGCTTCCACAAATCACCGAAGACGGTTTACACCTGGTGCCTGACTCCAAGCTGGCGATCGTTTATGTCGAACCGGGTGCTGACCTGGTGCCTTACACGCGGGTGAAGCTGCTCGACGCCTTTGTTTCATTCAAGAAGAACTGGGAACGAAACCAGAGCAGGGGCTCGGGACTGCCGGGGCGCGTCTCCAACAAGGACATGGAACGAATAAAAACCCGTATGTCTGAAGAGTTTCGTACCGTGTTCACCAAGGTGCTCGAAGAAGGCGGCTACCCGGTTGTTGATGAAACGGGCGATGACGTTCTGTTGATCCGCCCCGCAATTGTCGACCTCAATCCCAATGCGCCGGACCTGAGTACAACTGGAATGAACCGGACCTATACCGATTCTGCAGGAGATATGACCCTTTACATCGAACTCTACGACTCCCAAACCGGGGACCTCATGGCCAAGGCCCTGGACAAGCGATACGACGGCCGAAACAACAACTATTACACCTGGGCCAACCGGGCAACCAATGCAGCGGCTGCCGACCGTATCCTTAAAGGCTGGGCCAATATCCTGCTCGACGCTCTGAACGAAGCGAAGCAATAAGCGGGATTACTGATGAGTGGCTCGAGCCATTCACGGCAACGCGCACGCTGGTACCTGACCGGGCCGATGGCTGCAGATTTTTCGCGAATTCCCGCCACGCCAGAAACCCGGCAGCCTCAACCTCGACCGGGTAGTAGAAGCAATAGCAAAAAGTGCGGGTGAGAAATTAGCACCGGTAACCAATCGCAACAAACCAGAACGCCCGCCCACCCGCGGGCGTTTTTCTTTCTTCAAAAAAATAATGGGGCCGGATACATTTTTCCAAAAAACCAAAATAGGTACCGGATCCATTATTAGACTAAAAGTGAACACAAACCCTTGTAATGACGTGCAAATCCCAAATTAAATGTATCCGGTACCTTTTATTGAGAGGCTCTCTTGGGAGAGAAAATGTATCCGGTACCTTTTTGAAAATTTCGGGGTAGAACGGTCGACGGGCGTTGTCCGAAGGCATTACAATCAACCGGGATGTTACCGCTATCATTTACAGTGAGGGAGTCATCTGATGAACGCTTCGAATCGACGTGAATTCCTGGGCCAACTGGGTGTGGCGGGCAGTGCATTGATTGCGGGAACCTGGCTTCCCGCACTCGGTTTCGCCCGCACCAACGGACCTGCACGGGCCGTGATCAACAAGGCACGATACCGCTCCGACCTCGACCGGCGCCTGCTCGGAGCCTTCCTTGAACACCTTGGCCGAGCGATATACACCGGTGTTTACCAGCCGGACTCTCCTTTCGCTGACAAACACGGCTTCCGCACCGACGTAATCGAAGAAGTAAAACAAATGGATGTGCCCCTCATGCGCTACCCCGGGGGCAACTTCGTTTCCGGTTACAACTGGCTCGACGG
>JAZBOH010000130.1:0-4383 GCA_036351055.1 Lysobacterales bacterium | reverse complement strand
GGTTTTTCTGTGGGAGCGGCTTTAGCCGCGATATCTGTTGCTTTTGAATCGCGGCTAAAGCCGCTCCCACAAATTCTCCAACTAAGTAATTGTTTCCCGGAAGTAGTTTATGGTTTTCGGGAGACCTTCGTCCAACGGGATTTTGGGTTCCCAGCCCAGGACTTCTTTTGCCTGGGTGATGTTGGGTTGGCGCTGGGTGGGGTCGTCCTGGGGGAGCGGTTTGTAGATTATTTTTGGTTTTCCTGTGGGAGCGGCTTTAGCCGCGATATCTGTTGCTTTTGAATCGCGGCTAAAGCCGCTCCCACATGCTTCGATGACCCTTTCGGCTAACTGTTTGATGGTGAATTCGTTGGGGTTGCCGAGGTTGATGGGGCCGGTTACGGACTCGTCGCTTTCCATCAGGCGGATCAGGCCATCGACCAGGTCGTCTACGTAGCAGAAGCTCCTGGTTTGGCTGCCGTCGCCGTAGATGGTTATGTCCTCGCCCCTCAGGGCCTGCACGATGAAATTACTGACAACCCGGCCGTCATCGGGCAGCATCCGGGGGCCGTAGGTGTTGAAGATGCGGGCGACCTTGATGGGCAGGTTGTGCTGGCGGCGGTAATCGAAGAACAGGGTTTCGGCACAGCGTTTGCCTTCGTCGTAGCAGCTTCTTATTCCGATCGGGTTTACGTTGCCCCAGTAGGATTCTGGCTGCGGGTGAATGTCCGGATCGCCATACACTTCGCTGGTCGATGACTGCAGTATCCGCGCGCCGGTGCGCTTGGCCAGGCCCAGCATGTTGATGGCGCCATGCACGCTGGTCTTGGTGGTTTGCACCGGGTCACGCTGGTAGTGGATGGGGCTCGCCGGGCAGGCCAGGTTATAGATGCGGTCTACTTCCACGTACAGCGGGAAAGTCACATCGTGGCGCATCAGTTCGAAGTTTGGATGATCCAGCAGGTGCGTGATGTTGCGCCGCGTGCTGGTGTAGAAATTATCCACACAGAGAACGTCGTTGCCTTCAGTCAGAAGGCGGTCACAGAGGTGGGAGCCGAGGAAGCCGGCGCCTCCGGTTACCAGTATTCGTTTGGGTGAATCTTTCAATTTATGTTCTCATCAACTTAGTTTTTTGCAGGTGTGGCTTTGTTGTGGGAGCGGCTTTAGCCGCGATGAACATCGGGGATTGCGATAACTGATCGCGGCTAAAGCCGCTCCCACCATATCATTGCTCCCTGGCCCTACTCCTCTTCATCGAAGTCATTGTAGATGAAATCCCGGCCCATGAAGCGTTGGATGGCCCAGGCGCGACGCATGTACAAGTAATAGGTAATGGCGCAGGCGAGGAAGAACCAGAAGCTGAAATACTCCGGCAGGCCGCTGAGTTCAAAGCCGGCGCTCATGACACCCCCGGCGATTGCCATCACCATGATCTTGGTCCAGGTTTCGCCGGTGCTGAAACCGGCCCGCAAAAAGGCATGGTGCAGGTGGTGCTGGTCGGCGCCGAATGCGCTCTGCCCTGCCCGCACGCGGCGCCAGATCAGCGTGGCGGTATCCATCAGCGGCACGGCGATCAGCCACACGGCCGTCATCGGCATGTAGGCGCGCTGGCCGGTCTCGTTCATATCGTTGCCCAGCGCGATAAAACACCAGGCCAGGACAAAGCCCAGCAGCGTCGATCCCGAGTCACCCAGGAACACCCGGGCTTTTTCGTTCCATGGAAAGCGTGCGTTGAGCAACATGAAGCCCAGCACGGCAAAGATGGCGGCCAGCAACACCCAGTGCACGTGTTCCACGCCGGCAAATCCCGCATACATGGCCATGCCCGCCGCCGCCACCATGAAGATGCCGCCGGAAAGCCCGTCCATGCCGTCGATCATATTGAAGGCGTTGATCACGCCCAGCGCGGCAAAAATGGTCAACGGCACGGCCAACCGCTTCAACTCGAGCACGTCGCTGGTGAACAGGCGCCCGAAATCCTCCAGGTAGACGTTGCCGTGGTACACCATCACCAGGCAGGCCACGACCTGCACGATGAAACGCACGATGGGCGAGAGGTGCTTGCGGTCGTCGGCGAGGCCGGCCAGGAAGATAATGGTGCCACCGGCCAGCAACGCCTGCACGAAACGGTCGTCGACCAGGTGCCAGGCTAGAAAAGCAAAGACGGTGGCGTAGATAGCAGGGCCGCCGGTCAGCGGTGTAACGCTTTCATGTACCTTGCGGTGGCCGGGATGATCGACCAGGTCGACTTTTTTCGCGGCCGGGATCAGGGCTAGCGCGAGCCCGGCACTGAAAACCGTGACGGCCAGGAAAACCCACCAGTGAAGCATCGCATCCATTCGTAGTATCTTACTTAAAATCCTTCTATAAGTGTATGTTTGTTAAGGCGTAGAAGCGGCTTACGTCGCTCGTACTGACGAATAGCTCTGGGCACAGGCCACCCCCATGACCAGGGAGTATAGCAACGCCGTGGCCGGCATCTGCAGCCCGAAGTCAACCAGGGCATGCACGCTGACCAATACCGTCACGGCGACACCGCACGCCGGGAATATCCAGTCACGGTGGCGGCTGAACACCCCGCGCAGGCAGACCAGCATCAAGCCGAGCACCGCGCCGAACAGGAACAGGGCCGCCGGCAGACCCAGTTCGAACAGGTTCTCCAGGAAGGTATTGTGGGTGAAGTCCACCAGCTTGGTGACGCGTTCATCGCGGTACAGCTTGAAGCCATCCTCGAAAGCGCCGTAACCAAAGCCCAGCAGAGGGCTGTCTGAAATACCGCCAAGTGTTATCTGGTAAATGGTCTGGCGGCCGGCCGCATCAATGCTGCTTTGCTCCAGCCGTTCCACCAACAGTTCACTGCTGATATAGAACGCTGCACCGCACACCAGCAGGGCCGAAAACGCCACGGCGCGGGCACGCAGGCTGACCACGCGCAGCCTGCGGTCGATCAGCAGCAGCAGCACGGCCCCGCCGCACAGGGTGGCGAGGAATCCGCCGCGCGAGTGGCTGGAAACCAGTGCGGAAACCAGCAGGATCAGCCCCGCAAGGGGCGCCCAGGCGCGCGCCAGGAAGCGGTCCAGCCGTTTCTGCCGGCTCTGCATGGAAAGCATCGGCACGCGCGGTGCGCGCAGCATGTAATCGAAAAATATGGTCAGTGCGCAGACGATGGCGATGCCCACCCAGTTGGCGAAATGATTTCGGTTTACGAAGGTTGCGCGTACATCCTTGCCGAACGCATCGTCCTGGTACCACATGAGTTCGCGCAGCACGCCCCAGTAGGACAGCAGGCCGTACACGCTGTACACCACTGCAAAGGCGAATACCCACCACAATGCACGCCTGGCCAGCACGCGGTCGCGCGCGAGTTGGAAGGACAGGAAAAAAACCAGCCCGTAGGCGGTCAGGCGCATCAGCGCGGTATACGAGTCCTGGGGCGCCAGTGACACGCTGCCGCTTAAAACCTGGTTCGTGACCTCGCTGGACAGCGCCCAGACCGGGTGGCTCCAGTTGGCCGGCAACCAGCCGGTGGTTTGCAGCCAGGCCCAGGTCAGCGCGGCCAGGAACAGCAAGGGGATCACGGCGGGTAGTTGGCCGAAGGGTTTGCGGCGTGTGGCCAGTTGTAACAGGACCCAGGTTATGCCGAGCACGCCTGAAAGCAATGCGCACAGTGACCAGGACCAGTCCCGGTTGCTGCCCAGGGGAATGGGGGCCAGCAGCACCAGTAACAGCAGGGCGATAAAAAGCATCCGGTGCAGGAGCGATGTGAGTCGCGACTCTTTTTTTGAAGGATTTGTCGCGACTGAAGTCGCGCCTGCGTGCGTGTTCATTCTTCCGCCTCGATGATCTGCTGGACCTTGCCGAACTGGCGTATCCAGACCCTGCTGGGGCGGTTGATGGCGCGGGGGAATTTATCGCGGGCAGTTCGTGCCTCTTCGACGGTTGGGTAAATGCCTTGTACCAGTACGTAGAGGGGGCTGGTGGAGCGCTGCACCGTGTAAATGGCGTACGGGGCCAGGTATTCGTGGCCTTCGAGCAGGGAGAGCAGTTTTTCCCGGTCGCTCAGCGCGATGGCCTGGATGGTGTAGTGCTTGGGGTTTTGCGCGAGGATCCAGGATTCACTTTGTGGGAGCGGCTTTAGCCGCGATTGTTTTTCAGGGATAGCCTGAGGTTGACCTGAAACCTCTGTCGCGGCTGAAGCCGCTCCCACGGGTGGGGCTGGTTCTGGTGCGGGTCCGGTTGCATTTATCGCGGCTGAAGCCGCTTCCACGGGTGGGGCTGGCTCTGGTGCGGGTCCGGTTGCATTTATCGCGGCTGAAGCCGCTCCCACGGGTGGGGCTGGTACTGTTGCGGGTCCGGTTGCATTTATCGCGGCTGAAGCCGCTCCCACGGGTGGGGCTGGCTCTG
>JAZBOH010000129.1:0-8872 GCA_036351055.1 Lysobacterales bacterium | reverse complement strand
CCGAGCCGAAACCCGAGCCGAAACCCGAGCCGAAACCCGAGCCGAAACCCGAGCCGAAACCCGAGCCGAAACCCGAGCCCGAGCCGGGCCCCATTGATGTAGAACAACAGGGCAGTCTGTTTTGACCATGGAGTGGATGATTTACGGCGCCAATGGATTCACCGGCAGGTTGACCGCACGGGAAGCTGTGCGCCGTGGATTGCGGCCGGTCCTTGCCGGTCGAAACGAAGGCAGCATAAAACCGCTGGCCGATGAACTGGGTCTGGAGTACCGGCTGTTTGACCTCACGGACCCGGCGACGATAAGAAAGCACATTTCGGGGCTAAAACTGGTGCTGCATTGCGCCGGTCCTTTTTCCCGGACCAGTTCGCCGATGGTTTTCGCCTGCCTGGCCGAAAGCGTCCACTACCTCGACATTACCGGTGAAATTTCCGTTTTCGAAGCCGTACATCAAAAAAACGCCGAGGCACGGCGGGCTGACGTGGTCCTGCTGCCCGGCGCCGGTTTCGATGTCGTTCCCACCGATTGCCTGGCGGCAAGACTGGCTGAGGCCTTGCCTTCCGCAACCGCTTTGCAGCTGGCTTTCGAGGCGGGTGGCGGTCCAAGCCCCGGTACGGCCAGGACCAGCGTCGAGCGCCTGGGGGAGGGCGGCTGCATCCGCCGCGATGGAAAGTTGACCGCGGTCCCGATGGCCTGGCGCCGCCGCACGATTCCTTTCGCCCATGCCGAGCGGGAAGCGGTCACGATACCCTGGGGTGACGTCTACACGGCTTTCGTCAGCACCGGCATACCGGACATCGAGGTCTACCTGGCCCTGCCTCCTGCCACGATCAAAAAAATGCAGCGCCTGCGCCTGCTTCAGCCCCTGTTGCGCCTTGGTGGGGTCAAGACGCTTCTCAGAAAGCAAATCGAACGCAGGGTCAGCGGTCCTTCGGAACAGCGCCGGGCAGAAACCGGCTGCCAGGTCTGGGGCGAGGTGAGCAGTGCCGACGGGCGTGTCGTTACGGCGACCATGACCACCCCGAACGGTTATGACCTGACCGTGAGCGCCAGCCTGGGATTGGTTGAGTACCTGCTCGAAAATGCAGTCGAGGGCGGCTATTACACGCCCTCCCTGCTGATGGGCTCCGCTTACGCCGAATCCTTGCCTGGCGTCAGTTTCAATTTGCGATCCTGACCACGGCCTCGCCCCGTGTCGCGTCGCGCAAATGTTCGCGCAAACCCGGCAAGGCGGATTCCAGCAATTCCGCGCGGATGAGTACGCCACCCGGCGGGTATTCTTCGCCCAGTTTGGTAGCCTCGCAATGTTCCAGGGCTGAGTAAAGCTGTCCCGTCCACTTGAATTTCGCCTCGATCACGCAACTGACCCTGGGTTTTATCTCGACCCTGCCCGCCCGGTCAATACAGCGGGCGGCGCTTCCGCCGTAGGCGCGGACCAGCCCGCCAACGCCCAGCTTGATGCCGCCGAAATAGCGCGTCACTACCACCATGGCGTGATCCAGGCCCTTGCCGTCGATGGCGGACCAGATCGGTTTGCCGGCCGTGCTGGCGGGCTCACCGTCATCGTTGAAACGGTACTGGTGGTCGAGTTTCCAGGCCCAGCAGTTGTGGCTGGCCGAGGGGTCGGCGACCGACTCGTAAAAGGAGAGTGTGTCCGCCAGGCTGTCCACGCGTGCAGCATGGGCGATAAAGCGGCTGCGCTTGATCTCGATCTCGACAGTTGCTGCAGCGGCCAGGGTGATCAAGGCCGGGGTTCCACCAGCTCTTCGGGCAGGGGGTGATCCGGGTAGTAGTGGCGGAAAGCGGCGATTTCCCCCGCGAGCCGTTTCATCTGGCCGTATTCACGCAACTCGAGCATTTGCTCGATCCAGTCCTCGGCACTCCTGGGCGCCGGGTCTATTCCCTCGTCCGGCTTTTCCTCCGCGACGGTCGCGGCCTCGGCAAGCTCCGCCGTGGCCGGGCCGGCCTGCGCGGGAACGCCGGGGGTCATGTTCAGGCGGTCGGCGCGAATGGCCCCCGGGGTGATGGCTGACTTCATGGCATCGCTCTCATCGGCGTTACCCTGGACCGGGGCAGCCTGTTTCTCCCGCTTGGCTTCCCGGGTCAGCGCCCGGGGTTCCGCCGCGGGCAAGGGCGCCTGCTCGGTGGCCAAAGTGGCGGATTCATCCAGGCTCACCGCCGGCTTCGCGGTGCGCCGGAACTCCCCGCCGTCCAGCAGAGAAGGTTCGGGCCGTTGTGGCTCCTGCAGCAGGATAACCGTCACCGCCAGCACCGCAACCGTCGCGGTGGCGAAACCACCCAGCCAGCGCAATGATTTTCGCTTTCGCCGGGGTTCGAGGTCGCGCCGCGCCGCATTCAGAACCGCCTGATCAACCAGGCTCGGCGGCTCCTGCGTTTCCATGCGGTCCCATGCAGTCTGCACAGCCTCGAGTTCGCGTTCGAATGCCTGATTCTGTTCCGGTTCGCGTGGCTTGTCTGTCATGTCACCGGTTCCGTCAATAAGTGTTTCAGCCGTGATACCGCGTAGCGCAGGCGGCTCTTGGCCGTCTCGCGGTTTACCCCCAGCACGTCGGCGATGGACTTCAGGTCGAGACCTGCGTCCAGCTTGAGCAGGATGGCGTCTTTTTGCTTGTCCGGCAGCCTCGCTACTGCCTCGCGCAGGTCTGACTCCCGTTCCTCGAGCCGGAGTTCTTCCTCGGGACCGGCCAGGTCAGACGCCAGGTGTTCGGTCTCGAGGCCAGTTTCCGGCCTGCGGCGCCTGAAGTGGTCCATCACGTGATTGTGCGCGACGCGGTACATCCAGGCCCGGAAGGGTGCTTGCGGGCGGTATGCCTTGCGGCCACGGATGATTTTTTCCCAGCAGCCCTGGTACAGGTCGTTGGCCGTGGCCGCGTCGCGGGCCTGGCGCAGCATATAACGGTAGAGCGGCCTGCGGTACCGTGCATAAAGCAACTCGAACGCCTCCATTTCTCCGGCCGCCCACTCCATCATCAGTTGCTCATCGCTGCGTTCGTGCATGCGGTGAGACTAGCATGCCTTTCGGCCGAATTCAGCTGACTCATTGATTCAAACGCAGCAACGGTCACCCGGGGGTTAAACGCGACAAAAAAAATCGCCCGATGCTTGATCCCGGGGGTGGCAAGCGGCAGGACTTTATGTAACATCGGCCTGTTGCAATCGAATTGCAGAAACAGAACACGAGGAATATCTCATGAACCGAATCATCAGAATCGCACTTGTCCTGTCGATGCTGGTCTTCGCAGGCTTTGGCTACGCGGAAGACAAGGCACCGGAAGTCGACCCCAAATATACCTGGGACCTCAGCGAGATCTACCCCAACGTGGAGGCCTGGAACGAAGCCCGTGAAGGGGTACTGGCTGAACTGGAAAACATCATCGCCCTGCGCGGCACCCTGGGCGAAAGCGCCGACCGGCTTTACGGCGCACTGGCGCTGGTCTCCGACACCTCGCGCACCGCGTCGCGGGTCTATGCATACGCCAGCCTCAAGGCCGACGAGGACCTGCGCGCGACGACGGAACAGGAACGCCGGCAATTGGCCCAGGCCATGTTCGCGCAGTTCGGTGAAGCCGTCGCCTGGATGCAACCCGAGATCCTGCGCATCGGTGAAGAGACCATCGAATCCTATGTTCGCGAAGACGAAAGGCTGGAGCGTTTTGCCTACGAACTGGACGATGCCCTGCGCAACGCACCGCATACCCTGGGCGACGAGGCGGAGGCTACCTTGTCCTATTTCAGCCAGACCTTCGGTGCGCCCAATTCGATCTACAGCATGGTCGCCAATTCCGATATACCGTGGCCGGAAGTGGAGTTTTCGACCGGTGAAACGGCGCGCATGGACTCGCAGGGCTACAGCCGCTTCCGCAGCAGTGCAAACCGGGATGACCGTAAACTGGCTTTTGACGCCTTCTGGGGCACGTGGCAGGAATACCGCAACAGCACCGGCGCGGTGCTGAATTCGCACATCCAGACCCAGGTCGCCCTGGCCAAGGCGCGGAAGTTCGATTCCGTCCTGGAAAGGGAACTGTTCCAGGACAACCTGCCGCCTGCGATCTACCGCACCCTGGTTTCCGAGGTGAACAAAGGCCTGCCGACACTGCACCGTTATTTCAGGCTGCGTCAGCAGATGCTCGGGTTGGAAGACCTGAACTACTACGACCTCTACCCGCCGCTGGTATCGCTGGACAAGGAATTCGATTTCGAAACCAGCAAGGCGATTACCCTGGAGGCCATGTCAGCCCTGGGCGACGAGTGGGTCGAGCGGCAGACCAACGCGATGAACCAGCGCTGGATGCACGCTTTCCCGCAACGCGGAAAACGTTCCGGCGCCTACATGAACCCGGCGGCATACGACGTGCACCCCTATGTGCTGCTGAACCACAACGACGATTACGTGTCCCTGTCGACGATGGCGCACGAATGGGGCCACGCGATGCACACCCTGTACGCGGCCGAGGCCCAGCCCTATGACACGGCCAACTACGCCATCTTCATCGCCGAGATTCCGTCTACCTCGCTGGAACTGGTGTTGCAGGATTACATGGTCAAGAATGCCGAGTCCGATGCGGAAAGGCTGTTTTACCTCGGCAGCGCGCTGGAGAGCCTGCGCACGACCTTCTTCCGCCAGACCATGTTCGCAGAGTTCGAACTGGCCTTGTACGAAGCCGTGGAGCGTGGCGAAGTACTTTCAGGTGAGCGCATTTCCGCCATTTACGGCGAGATCCTGAAGCGCTACCACGGCCACGACGAAGGGGTCGTCAACATCGATGACCTGTACACCAACGAGTGGATGTTCGTGCAGCACTTCTACTTCAACATGTACGTGTTCCAGTACTCGACTTCCCAGACCGCCGGCACCGCCTTGTACGAGACCATCGTCCGGGACGGTGAGCCCGCGATCGAGAACTTCAAGAACCTGTTGAAAGCGGGCGGTTCGGATTACCCGAACGAGTTACTGACCCAGGCGGGCGTCGACCTGTCCACGCCGGAACCGTACCGGGCCGTAATCAGGAAGATGAACGCCATCATGGACGAGATGGAGACCATCCTGGCGCGGAATGACGCGTAGGCGATAGTGTATGAGCGGCTTCAGCCGCGACCGGGTGCTTTCTGCAATTGGTCGCGCTCTGAAGCCGCTTTTACCATTTTTTGCATTCTCCCGGTAATGCCCTCAAACCGTTCCAGCCACTCCCCCATGAAAGGCCGGTAGGGCGCCGCGCTTCCCAGTGCTGATTGGTATATCGGCTGCCTCACCTGTTGTCCGCTGGGGGTCATCACGGAGCGCTTCACCTGGTGGAAGCGCAGCACTCGCTGTTCGAATTCCAGGCCGCAGTAGTCGAGTAATCGCCGGATCGCGGTTGCCGGATCTTCCACCAGCCTGGTGTAACTGAAATGCAAGGTTTCGCCGGGGAACAGCGCTTCCCAGTGCGCCATGACCGCCAGGTAAACCTCCCAGTATTCAGCAACCCACTGCAGGCGGAAGCTGTGTTCGTTGCCGTGGCTGAAATACTGCTTGTACACGGCCATCGCGTTATCCAGCGGGTCACGTAGGACATTGACGATGCGCGCCCCCGGGAACAGCGCCCGGATCAGCCCGACGTACCAGAAATTGTTGGGCCACTTGTCGGTGAAAAAATCCGGTTTTCCCGCCAGCAAGGGCGTGACCTGCCCGAGGTAGGCCAGCGCGGCTTGCCGGCACTGCGCGGGCGTGAGCCGTGGTAAAACCCGTGCAAAACCGCCCTGGCGGTCGAGCGTACGCGCCATGTTTTCGATAAACGGGAGTTCACTGGTCGCCTGCACGCGGCTGTGTGCGCCCAGGATCTGCTCGACCAGGGTGCTTCCCGAGCGCGGCATGCCAACAATAAACACCGGCCTCGGTCCATCCAGGGGGCTGTCGGCCCGGGGGACCCGGTCCAGGGACCGCAAGCTGGAAGCGAGTTGCCGCCAGGCGTCGCCCGGAAAGGGGCGTTCCCTTGCGACCTGTTCATTGCCCTCGTGCAGCGCCGACATAGCCTCTTTGTACCGACCGGCCTGTTCCAGGGCCCGGCCCAGTGCAAACATCAACAGGAAACGTTGCGGGTGCGGGCCTGGCGCCTGCGCGAGTTCCGTCATCCGGGCGGTTTCACCCGGCTCGAAGCGATAGCCCTTCAGGTCAGCCAGGCTCCAGCAGGCCGCGTAGACCATGCCGGGTTCGCCTGAATCGAGCAAAACCTGGTAACTCTGGACAGCGGCTCCGATGTTGCCGGCGGCGCTGTAGGCATGTCCGAGGTTCAGGGCCAGGTGGGGGTTGTTGGCGGCGGCCGGCAGGCAGGATTCGAAAACCACGATGGCGTCGTCGACCCGGCCCTGGTCGAACAGGGCCTGGCCCTCACGCAACCGGTCCTGCAAGCGTTCCGTCATGGCTCGCCGGCTTTGCGCACCGTGTCCACGGTACAGTCGAGAAAGCCGTCGGCGACCTGGGCCGTGACGCCGTCGCCGGCCGATACCTGGGCGACGTGGCTGATGACCTCTGCGCTGTCCGTTGCAGTGAGCACGGAGTAACCGCGGCCAATGGTCTCCAGCGGACTGACGGCGTGCAGCGTGCGGGCCAGGTTGGCCAGCTGTTCCCGCCTCGATTTCAATGCCCGGGAAAATTGCAGCCTGAGTGATTTTTCCAGGCCCTCGAGGCGAACAAGCTGTTCGGCCAGCTTGCGCTCCGGCCGATGTGCCGCGAGACGGCGCCTGAGGCCGTCGAGCCGCAACTCGCGCTCCCTTGCCTGCTGCCTCGCGGCCTTGCGCAGCCGCGCAGAAAGGACCGCGAGCTGCCGCGCCTGGTCCTGCAGCCGGGTGGCGGGGTGCTTTTGCTGCATGCGGTGCGCGAGGTGGTCGAGCTTCTGCGCGTCTCGCTGCAGGCGGCCCTCGACCCGGCGTTGCAGCTGTCTGTGGGCACGCTGGAACGATTCGCGCAACGCGAATTGGTCCGGTGTCGCCAGCTCTGCGGCCGCCGAAGGTGTCGGGGCCCGCAGGTCGGCAACGAAGTCACAGATACTGAAGTCGGTTTCATGTCCCACCGCGGAGATGACGGGGATACCGGAGACAGCCACGGTGCGGGCCAGGGTTTCATCGTTAAAGGCCCACAGGTCTTCCAGCGAGCCGCCGCCGCGGCCGAGGATCAACAGATCGGCCCAGCCATGCCGGTTGGCCGCGCTGATGGCCGCGCTGATCGCGGCCGGCGCCTCGGATCCCTGCACCGGGACCGGGTAAAGCCTGATCTTCGCAACCGGCCAGCGCCGTTGCAGTACGTGCAACAGGTCGCGCACCGCGGCGCCGCTGGGCGATGTGACCAGGGCGATACGGGCCGGGAAGGCCGGCAGCGGCTGTTTCCGCGACGGATCGAAAAGCCCCTCGGACTCCAGCCTTTTTTTCAATTCTTCGAACTGGCGCTGTAGCAGGCCTTCACCTGCCTCCTGCATACTCTCGACGATGAATTGGTAGTCGCCGCGCGCTTCATACAGGCTGATGCGGCCACGGGCGGTTACCTTCATGCCGTTTTCCGGGTTCACGGCCATGCGGCTGGCCGCCGACCGGAACATGGCGCAGCGAATCTGTGCCCGTTGGTCTTTCAGGGAAAAATACAGGTGACCGGACGCGGGCCGGGCCAGGTTGGAAATCTCCGCCTCGAGCACGACCCGCGGAAAACCGGCCTCGAGGTGCAGCTTGATCTCCCGGTTCAGTTCGCTGGGTGTGTAAACATGTTCGGCGGCACGGTCCATGGGTGGATGATAAACTCACAGCCAGGACAAACACAGGGGGCGTCATGAAAAACTGCTATTGGAACCGGGCGCTTCTGGTGGCGCTGGCCACTGCGTTCTTGCTGCCGGCATGCAAGGAAACGGCTGAGCCTACCGGGCCGGTGCTGGAGGCTGTGCCGCAAGAGGGCATCACGGTTATCCGCAATGCGCGCATCTACACTTTCGACGCCGGAAGTAGCTGGCTGGATAACGGTGCGATGGCGTTTTCCGTCGACGGAAGCATCGTCGGACTGGGAGACGCCGAGGCGATGTTGCAGGCTTTTCCCGGCGCAGAAGTGATCGACCTGGGCGGCAAAACGGTCATCCCCGGCCTGATCGATGCCCACGCGCACCTTGCGGGCCTGGCCCAGTCCTTCACGCGGGCCAACCTCGTCGGGGCGAAAAGCAAGGCCGAAGTGCTTGAGCGTTTACGCGAGTTCGAGTCGGGCCTGTCCGATGGCGACTGGCTGCTGGGGCGTGGCTGGGACCAGAACGACTGGCCAGAGCAAGCCTTTCCCAACCGCCAGGACCTGGACGCGGTATTCCCGGACCGCGCGGTCTGGCTCAGGCGCATCGACGGGCATGCCGGCTGGGCCAACAGCAGGGCGCTCGCCGAAGCCGACCGCGACCTGTCGGGTGACTGGCAGGAGCAGGGTGGGTTTATCCACCGCGACCCACAGGGGCAGCCGACCGGCATCTTTATCGACAAGGCCATGAACACCATTGAAATGGCCGTCCCGCCCGATTCCCCGGAACTGATGGCCAGGGCCCTGGACCTCGCGACCCGGGCCATGGTCAGCCAGGGTCTGACCGGCGTGCACGAAGCCGGGACCAGCCTGGAGCTGCTGCAACTGTACCGGGACAAGATTGCCGCGGGTACCGTGCCGATCCGGATTTACGCCATGGCCGACGGCATGAACGCGGCGCTCGACTGGCTGTGTGAAAACGGGCCGTTTGATGATCCATCGGGGCGGCTGTTGATGCGCTCGGTGAAACTGTACGCCGACGGGGCATTGGGCAGCCGCGGTGCAGCGCTGTTGGATGACTACAGCGATGATCCAGGCAACCAGGGCCTGATGTTCATG
>JAZBOH010000128.1:0-2615 GCA_036351055.1 Lysobacterales bacterium | reverse complement strand
TAAATCAATTGCTTAGATAGAATCACGTGGCCTTTGGTAGTGGTCACCACTGATGGAAGGAAAAAATCATGCCTGTAATTACCCTGCCAGACGGCAGCCAGCGTTCATTTCCCAATCCCATTACTGTTCACGATGTCGCCGCCGATATAGGCCCCGGCCTTGCCAAGGCCGCGCTTGCGGGGGTGGTCGATGAGCGGGAAGTGGACACCTCCTACATCATCGAGCAGGACGCCAGGCTCGCGATTATTACCGAACGCGATGATGCGGGGCTGGAAATCATCCGCCACTCCACTGCCCACCTGCTGGCCATGGCGGTGCAGGAGCTGTTCCCCGGGGTGCAGGTCACCATCGGCCCGGTGATTGAGGACGGTTTTTATTACGATTTCGCCACCGGTCACAGCTTTACCCCGGAAGACCTCGCCCGCATAGAGCAGCGCATGGAAGAACTGGCGCAGCAGGACCTGCCGGTGGAGCGGCTGGTGGTCAGCCGCGAGAAAGCCATCGAAGAGTTTCGCAACATGGGCGAGAACTACAAGGTGCAGATCATCGAGGATCTGCCGGCGGGCGAGGAAATCAGCCTGTACCGCCAGGGCGCCTGGATGGACCTGTGCCGCGGCCCCCATGTGCCCAGCACCGGCAAGCTGGGCGCGTTCAAGCTGACCAAGGTCGCCGGCGCCTACTGGCGTGGCGATGCCAAAAACGAGATGCTGCAGCGCATTTACGGCACGGCCTGGGCCAACAAGAAACAGCTCAAGCAGTACCTGACCCGGATCGAGGAAGCGGAGAAGCGCGACCACCGCAAGATCGGCAAGAAGCTGGACCTGTTCCACACCCAGGAGGAAGCGCCGGGCATGGTGTTCTGGCACCCGGCGGGCTGGAGCATTTACCAGACCATCGAGCAGTACATGCGCAAGGCCCAGCGCGAGCAGGGCTACCAGGAAATCAAAACGCCCCAGCTGGTGGACATGTCCCTGTGGCAGCGCTCCGGGCACGCGGACAAGTTCGGCGACGACATGTTCATGCTCAGGACCGAGGATCGCGAGTTCGCGGTCAAGCCCATGAACTGCCCCTGCCACGTGCAGGTGTTCAACCAGGGCCTGAAATCCTACCGCGACCTGCCCCTGCGGCTGGCGGAGTTCGGCTCCTGTCACCGCAACGAACCCTCCGGTTCCCTGCACGGCATCATGCGGGTGCGGGGTTTCGTGCAGGACGATGCCCATATTTTCTGTACCGAGGAGCAGATCCAGCCCGAGGTATCCACGTTCATCGATTTCCTGCACGCGGTCTATGAGGACTTCGGCTTTACCGAGGTGATCTACCGCCTGTCCACCCGCCCCGAGCAGCGGGTGGGGACCGACGAGGACTGGGACCGCGCCGAAAAAGCCCTGGCCGACGCCCTGGATGCCCAGGACCTGCCCTGGCAGGAACTGCCCGGGGAGGGCGCTTTCTACGGTCCCAAGATCGAGTTTTCCCTGAAAGACTGTATCGGCCGGGTCTGGCAGCTGGGCACCATCCAGGTGGATTTTTCCATGCCCGGGCGCCTGGGGGCGCAGTATGTGGCAGAGGACGGCAGCCGCCAGGTACCGGTCATGTTGCACCGCGCTATCCTGGGTTCCTTCGAGCGTTTTATCGGTATTTTGATCGAGCATTACGAGGGCGTTTTCCCCACCTGGTTGGCGCCAACCCAGGCAGTGGTGCTCAATATCACCGACAAACACGCCGAATATGCCCGAAATGTGGAAGATTCCTTAAAAAACAAGGGCTTTCGGGTCATATCGGACTTGAGAAATGAAAAGATCGGCTTTAAAATCCGCGAGCACACGATTCAGCGCATCCCGTACCTGTTGGTGGTAGGGGATAAAGAAGCCGAATCTGGTACTGTGGCCGTGCGTACCCGTCGTGGTGAAGACCTGGGATCTATGGATCTCGATGCGCTAATCGCGCATCTCACCGAGGACGTGGTACGTCGCGGTCGTATTTCATTGGAGAATTAGTATTAAGAAAGATACAGGCAAGGGCGCCAGCAAGAAGGCGATCATCAATGACCAGATCACGGCGGACCCGGTTCGCCTGGTGGGAGCCGAAGGTGAACAGGTCGGAATAGTACCTCTTAAAGAAGCACTGGCTGCCGCTGAGGCGGCAACGATGGACCTGGTGCTGATAGCGGATTCCGACCCGCCTGTTTGCAAGGTCATGGATTACGGCAAGCACATCTTCGAGGCGAAGAAGCAGAAGTCTGCCCAGAAGAAGAAGCAAAAGCGTACCCAGGTTAAAGAAATGAAGTTTCGTCCAGGGACGGAGGATGGGGACTATCAGGTAAAACTACGCAACCTGACACGTTTCCTTGAAAATGGCGATAAGGCCAAAGTCACGCTGCGTTTTCGCGGTCGTGAAATGGCTCACCAGGAAATCGGCATGGAGCTACTCAAACGAGTAGAAGCTGATCTGGCCGAGTTGGGCGCAGTCGAGCAATTCCCGAAAATGGAAGGCCGGCAGCTCACTATGGTTATCGCACCCAAGAAGAAGAACTAGTGGCCCGTGAATGCCCTTGATTCTTCAATTTATTAACACTCGAATGCGGAGTATTTGATTATGCCAAAAGCAAAAATTCACAG
>JAZBOH010000127.1:0-29888 GCA_036351055.1 Lysobacterales bacterium | reverse complement strand
CAGGGTTTCAACGTGGTCACCCCGCTGCAGTTGGCCAATGCACTCAATACCCTGGTCAATGGCGGTACGCGGTTTGCGCCGCGCCTGCTCTACGCCAGCAAGCGGGCGGGGGATGAGCAGGCAGTGAAGAACCACGCCCCGGTAACCCAGCAAGTGCCGGTCATCGAGCGTTCGAACTGGGACATTGTGCGGGAAGGTATGCGACGGGTGGTGCACGGGGTCCAGGGCACGGCGCGCGGGATCGCACCAGCCTCCGGCATGCAAATGGCGGGCAAGAGTGGTACCGCGCAGGTCGCAGCCCAGGAGCGGGACGAGGATATGGATGAATTCACGGCCCAACACTTGCGCCACCATGCCCTGTTTATCGCTTATGCTCCGTTCGAGAAGCCGGCGATCGTGGTGGCGGCCGTGGTCGAACACGGCGGCGGTGGTTCAACAGAGGCCGCGCCGGTGGCCCGGGCGGTAATCGACGCCTGGCTGGGGCAGGAGCCGGAGCCATGAGAAAACTGCTGCCCGGGTGGGTCAAGTGGCCCCAACTGGATATTCCCTTGTTGGCTGGTTTGCTGCTGCTGATGGCGCTGGGCCTGGTCGTGCTGTACAGCGCGTCGGGTGGGAACATGGACACCGTCTACCGCCAGGTCGTGCGGCTGGGTATCGGGCTGGCCGGCCTGCTGGTTCTCAGCCAGGTGCCGCCGCATATCCTGCGTATCTGGACACCCTGGCTCTATACCCTGGGCGTCCTGCTGCTGCTGACGACCTGGTTTTTCGGCACGGGCCGCGCCACCAACCGCTGGCTGGACCTGGGGCTATTCCGTTTCCAACCCTCCGAGATCATGAAACTCGGTGTGCCGATGATGATGGCCTGGTACCTGCATCCCCGCCGCTTGCCGCCCGACTTCGGCACCTTGATGATATCCGTCGCGATCCTCGCCGTACCAGCGTTCCTGATCGCTCGCCAACCCGACCTGGGAACCGCCTTGCTGGTGGGTATCAGCGGAGGCTTTGCCTTGTTTTTGTCCGGACTGCAGTGGCGGGTGATCTTGGGTATGGCCGGATTGGCCGTGGCCGCGGCGCCGGCCTTGTGGTTCGTGATGCATGACTACCAGCGCCAGCGGGTATTGACCTTTCTGGATCCGGAATCCGATCCGCTGGGCAGCGGCTGGAATATCATTCAGTCCAAGATCGCCGTCGGTTCCGGGGGGCTGTTCGGTAAAGGCTGGATGAACGGCACACAATCGCGGCTCGAATTCATCCCTGAGCGGCATACCGATTTCATCCTGGCCGTGCTGTCGGAAGAGTTCGGGTTGGTCGGCGTCCTGGTTCTGTTTGCCGTCTACCTGTTCATCGCGGGGCGCTGCCTGTATATCGCCGCTATGGCGCGCAGCACCTATGCGCGGCTACTGGCCGGCAGCCTCGGCCTGACCTTTTTCGTTTACGTGCTGGTGAATGCGGGCATGGTGTCCGGCTTGTTGCCGGTGGTGGGTGTGCCGTTGCCGCTGGTAAGCTATGGCGGCACCTCGATTGTCACCCTGTTGGCCGGTTTTGGCATCTTGATGTCTATTTATGGCCACCGTAATTTCATACGATGAAGCAATTCCGATTAGAATGCGTCCTTTAGAATTACAAGGAAGGTTAATCATAATGAAACGAATTCTTGCCCTGGCCCTGGCCTCCATTGTCAGTACTTCCTGCATGGCGCAGCAGCACCCGGGGGCGGAGACGTTCGCGGCCGAGGCGGCGGCGGAACATGGACTGGACCAGGCCGAGGTCATCAATTTGCTGGAGCATGCCCGCTTCAAGCAGTCGATCGTCGACGCCATGACCCGGCCGGCCGAGGGCAAGGACTGGTATGAGTACCGGCCCATCTTCATCACCGACAAGCGCATCAAGGGTGGCGCAGCGTTCTGGCGTGATAATGAAGAGCTGATCATGCAGGCCTCCGAGAAGTTCGGTGTCGATCCCCAGGTCATTGTCGCCATCATCGGCGTCGAAACTTTTTACGGTCGCATAACCGGCGGCTATCGCGTGCTGGATGCCCTGGCCACCCTGTCGTTCTATTACCCGGACACCGGTAACGACCGTTCCGGTTTCTTCTCGAAGGAACTGATGAACTTCATGCTGCTCGGCAACGAGGAAAACCTGCCCCTGCTCGAAGTGGAAGGCTCCTACGCCGGCGCCATGGGCCTGGGCCAGTTCATGCCCAGCAGTTACCGGGAATACGCGGTGGACCTGGACGGTGACGGCCGGCGCGACCTGTGGAGTTCCATGGCCGACGTGATCGGCAGCGTGGCCAATTACCTGCATCGCCACGGTTGGCAGCCGGACCAACCGGTTGCGTCCCGGGCCGAAGTCGCGGAAGACGCCGACATGGAACGGGTGTCGCGGCGCAACCTGAAACCGGAGAAAACGGTTGCCGAGCTCGCCGCGAGCGGTTTCACGCCCGTCGAGCCGGTTTCCCCGGACACACCGGCCGCGGTGACGCGCCTGAGAGAAGAGGCGGGTGACAGTTACTGGATGACCTACAAGAATTTCTATGTCATCACGCGCTACAACCGCAGCCCGCTGTATGCAATGGCGGTTTACGACCTCAGCCAGGCCGTGCTGGAGGCTTACGGCGAACAATGAAAACACTCCGTTATCTTCTTTTTGCCGGCACGGTATGCCTGCTGCTGGCATCCTGTGCGGACAAGCCGAAACAGCCGGTCGATCAGCAGGACGGTCCTTCGATGGCCGATATTTCGGCCGCCGACGTGAAGGACGCCATTCCGCGCGCCGAACCCAGGGCCCGTTACGGCAACCATTCGCCCTACGAAGTGTTTGGTAAAAAGTACAAGGTGATGGACAGCAGCAAGGGTTACCACGAGAAAGGCACCGCTTCCTGGTATGGCAGCAAGTTTCATGGGCGGCGCACCTCGAGTGGCGAGCCCTACGACATGCACCTGGCCACCGCGGCACATAAATACTTGCCGCTGCCGACCTATGCCGAGGTGACCAACCTCGACAACGGGCGCAAGGTCGTGGTCAAGATCAACGACCGCGGGCCGTTCAAGGACGACCGCCTGATCGACATGTCCTTTGGCGCCGCCTTGCGCCTGGACATGATCAAAACCGGCACCGCGCGGGTGGAAGTTCGCGCCATCGATGTCGGCGGCGGCAGTGAAATCGCAAACACGCCGCCGGTAAAAGCGGTAACATCGGGTACGTGGCTGCAGGCCGGGGCTTATTCGCGCCGTGATGGCGCGCAGCAACAGGCCCGCAATCTTGAAAACGCGAACCTGGGCCCGGTGTCCATCAAGGACCTGGACGGGCTGTACCGGGTTTGGCTGGGTCCTTTCGCCAGTTCCAGCGAGGCGGAGCGGGTCATCGACCGGGCCATTGAACTTGGCTTTGACCGGCCGCATAGAGTCAAGCGCTGATTGAAATCAGCATCGCAAGCTGAACAACCTTAACGGTTAAGTGATCTGAACATGAAAAAATTCCCATTGGTCGTACTGGCAACGGCACTGTTTGCTTCTGCCCTGTACGCGCAAACCCCGCAACCGGACAGTGCGCTGAATTCGCCAACGGCGACAGCGCGACCCGTGCCCGCGGCGCCGACGCTGGGCGCCAACAGCTACATCCTGGTGGACTTCAATAGCAACCGGGTGCTTGTCGAACACAACGCGGACCTGCAAGTCGAGCCGGCCAGCATCACCAAGCTGATGACGGCCTACGCGGTTTTCAGCGAACTCGACGAGGGCAATATCACGCTCGATGAACTCGTGCCGATCAGTGAGAAGGCCTGGCGAACCGGCGGTTCGCGCATGTTTATCGATCCGAAAATGCAGGTCAGCGTAGAAGACCTGATTCGCGGCATGGTGGTCCAGTCCGGCAATGACGCCAGTGTGGCCCTGGCCGAGCACGTGGCCGGCAGCGAAGAAGCCTTTGCTGACCTGATGAACCATTACGCTGAAAAGCTGGGCATGACGGCCACCCACTTCGTGAATGCAACTGGCCTGCCTGATCCCCAGCACTACACCACGGCACGCGACATCGCAGTTCTGAGTGCAGCGACCGTGCGCGATTTTCCGGGTTTTTACGCCTGGTACTCGGAGAAAGAATTCACCTTCAACAGTATTCGCCAGCACAACCGCAATACCCTGCTGTGGCGTGACCCGGCCATCGATGGCCTGAAAACCGGGCATACCGAGGCTGCTGGATACTGCCTGGCGGCGTCCGCCAAGCGCGATGGCATGCGGCTGATCAGCGCCGTGATGGGGTCCTCATCGGAGTCTGCACGCGCCAGCGAAACCCAGACCCTGCTCAACTATGGTTTCCGCTTTTTCGAAACCGTGCAGCTTTATCAGGCCGGCCAGGAACTCGCCCGCGCCCGGGTCTGGAAAGGCATGACCGAAGAAGTCGCACTGGGCATCGCCGGCGAACTGTTCGTGACGATCCCGCGAGGCCGCTACGACGACATGGAAGCCCAGGTCGAGATTCAGCCGACATTGACCGCACCGCTGGCCGAGGGTGTGATTGTCGGCGCCATCAACGTCAAGCTGGGCGGCGAATTGGTCGCCAGCCGCGACCTGGTCACGCTGGGGTCGGTCGAGGAAGCTGGCTTTTTTGGCAGCATGTGGGACGGTATGAAGTTATGGGTGGACGGATTTTTCGAAGATGACGAAGCAGAACCAGAAGCCGGACCCGAATAAGAACTCCCTGCTGGAGTTTCCCTGCCGCTTTCCCATCAAGGCGATGGGCCGGGCGAATGGCAGTTTCGACGCGATCGTGGTTCAAATTATTCGTCAGCACGCGGAACTGTGGGCCGATGAAGAATTGCCGGTCACCACCAATCCCAGCAGCGCCGGCAATTACCTGAGCGTAACGGTCGTGATACAAGCGACCTCCCAGACGCAACTCGACGACATCTACCAGGACCTGACAGACAGCCCGGATGTCCTGATGGCTTTATGAACGGCCGGCTCGGGGTTCGCCACCTGGGATTGGCCGATTACGAGCCGGTGTGGCGCGCGATGCAAGACTTTACCGACAGCCGCGGTGCCGATACCGATGATGAATTGTGGCTGGTTGAACACCCCCCCGTCTTTACCCAGGGCCAGGCCGGCAAAGCCGAGCATGTACTGGCGCCCGGCGACATTCCCGTTATCCAGGTGGATCGAGGTGGCCAGGTGACCTACCATGGGCCGGGCCAGATCGTGGCCTATCCGCTGGTGGACCTGAAACGCATCGGCGTGGGTGTGCGTGATTTCGTCAACCGCATCGAAGAGGCCATCATCCGTGTGCTCGCTGTTTACGGCGTCGCCGGCGAACGGCTTGAAGGCGCCCCGGGTATCTACGTCAAAGGCGACAAGATCGCTTCGCTGGGCCTGCGTGTGCGCCGTGGCTGCACCTTCCATGGACTGGCCTTCAATATCGACATGGACCTGGAACCGTTTCAGCGCATCAACCCCTGTGGTTACCAGGGGCTCAGGGTGGTCCGGCTCGCCGACTTCGCGGAACTTGAATTTGCCGAGGTTGAAGGCCATCTGGTCGAAGAGTTCGTGAAACAGCTTGGCTACAGTGACGTCATCGACTACCGGGACCACGACCAATGAGCGTACAAGACAAGAACAGGCAGGGTATTCCCATCAGGCTGGCCGGCTCGAAAGAGATGGGCGCCGACAAGATCTCGCGCAATACCGCAAAATTCGACCCCGCGGCGCCGCGCCTGCGCAAACCGGACTGGATTCGTGTCAAGTTGCCCTCCGGAAACGCCGTGGCGGCCATGAAGAGCCGTTTGCGCTCACGCGACCTGGTCACGGTATGTGAAGAGGCGACCTGCCCGAATATCCACGAGTGTTTCGCCAAGGGCACCGCGACCTTTATGATCCTGGGCGAGGTCTGTACCCGCCGCTGTTCTTTCTGCGACGTGGCGCATGGCCGCCCGCTGGCGCCGGACGAAAACGAACCGGCGCAATTGGCGCGCACCGTGAAGGACATGAAGCTGCGCTACATCGTGATCACTTCGGTCGACCGCGATGACCTGCGGGATGGAGGCGCCGGTCACTTCGCTGCTTCCATCGAGCGGGTCAGGGAAGCCGTGCCGTCTATTCGCATCGAAATCCTGGTTCCGGATTTCCGGGGCAGGAACAAGATCGACCAGGCGCTGGATATCCTGACGGCGACTCCGCCGGATGTCTTCAACCACAACGTCGAAACCGTGCTGCCCCTGTACAGGAACGTAAGACCCGGCGCCGATTACCACTGGTCCCTGCAATTGCTGCAGCGCTTCAAGCAAATGAACCAGGAGATCCCCACCAAATCAGGTATCATGCTCGGCCTGGGCGAAACCCGCGATCAGGTCGAACAGACCCTGCGTGATTTGCGCGCCCACGACGTGGACATGATCACGATCGGCCAGTACCTGCAGCCGACCGCCCACCACCACCCGGTCATGCGTTACTGGGAGCCCGCCGAGTTCGATGCCCTGGCGGACTATGGGTATCAACTGGGTTTCACCCATATGGCCTCCGGCCCGCTGGTCCGTTCCTCCTACCATGCCGATGTCAGCGCAGAAGAGTCGGGCTTGGTCCAAGGGGTCGATTGACAGGTTGTCATGAAATCGGGTCCGTTCATCGCTTTCAAGCGGATGAATTTGAACCTCTTCGTTGTAAACTGGGTCTGAAACGGGCATAAATAGACGTTCCCTGCTGCGGTGAGAAGTCCGGCGAGGGGTTTTTCCGGTATTTTTGGAGTGGATTTTTGAAACGAATTGCAATTATTGCCCTGTCTTTATTGCTTGCATGCAGCGTTATTGCATCGGTTGATGTTGGCGAGGCGCTCAAACTCGAGCCGAACATGGACCAACGCTACGCGAGCAGTATCGCGACGCGTTTCCTGACCAATTACCACTATAAGCGCACCCGGCTCGACGACGATCTCTCCAGCCAGATTTTTGACAGCTACCTCGAACTTCTGGATCCGAACCGGATATATTTCCTGCAGGCCGATATCGACTCTTTCGAGCGTTACCGCTTCCTGATGGACGATTCATTGCGCCACTCCGACCTGCTGTCGGCGTACGAGATTTTCAACCTGTACACCGACCGTGTACTGGAACGCGTGGAATATTCACGTCAACGTGCACAGCAACCCTTCGACTTCACCGTCGATGAGGAATACCGTTACGACCGTGAGGATGAACCGTGGGCCAAGACCACATCGGAACTGGATGAGTTGTGGCGCCAGCGCGTTAAAAACGATTACCTGCGCCTGAAACTGACCGATAAAGCAGCGGAAAATATTGTTGAAACACTGCTTGAGCGTTACGACAATCTCGAGCGCCGCATCACCGAACTGAACTCCGATGACGTATTCCAGTTTTTCATGAATGCGTTTGCGGCTTCTATCGAGCCACACACCTCTTACCTGTCAGCGCGCAACTCGGAAAACTTCGAGATTTCGATGAAGTTGTCGCTGGAAGGCATCGGCGCCTTGCTGGGGCGTGAAAACGAATACACCGAGATTTCCCGTGTCGTGCCGGGTGGCCCGGTGGCCAAAGACGGACGGCTGAAAGCCGGTGACCGTATTACCGCCGTGGGGCAGGGCCAGGACGGTAAAATGGTCGATATCATTGGCTGGCGCATCGACGACGTCGTCGAATTGATCCGCGGTCCGAAAGATACCGTGGTGCGTCTCGAGATATTGCCCGAGGCGGAAAGCGTGAGCGGTCCGACCACCACGATCGAGATCGTGCGCGACGAGGTGAAACTCGAAGAACAGGCGGCCACCAGCCAAATTATCGAGGTGCCCGCGGACCAGGGCGCTGAAGAAACGGTCAAGGTCGGCGTGATCGACCTGCCGGTTTTTTACCTCGACTTCAATGGCCGTGCCCAGAACAAGCCCGACTACCGTTCCAGCACCCGCGACGTGCGCCGGTTGATCGGCGAACTTGAAGAAGAAGGGGTGGCCGGGATCATCATCGACCTGCGCAACAACGGCGGTGGTTCACTGCTCGAAGCGACCACCCTGACGGGCCTGTTTATCGATACCGGCCCGGTGGTTCAGGTACGTAACTCCACTGGTCGCATTTCGGTCGAGGAAGACCTCGAGCCAGGCATGGCCTGGGAAGGTCCGCTGGCTGTCCTGGTCAACCGTTACAGCGCTTCGGCGTCGGAGATTTTTGCAGCCGCCATCCAGGATTATGGTCGCGGACTGGTGATCGGCGAGACCACCTTCGGCAAGGGTACCGTGCAAAGCCTGCTGGACCTGGACGACTACGCTTCCGCGGACCGGCCGGGCCTGGGGCAATTGAAGATCACCATGGCCCAGTTTTTCCGGGTCAACGGCGGTTCCACGCAGAACCGCGGAGTCGAACCCGACATCAGCTTCCCCACCTGGGGTGACCCGGAAGAATACGGTGAACGTTCATTGACCAACGCCCTGCCCTGGACGAGCATAGACCCGGCGCGATTCGAGTCTGCCGGCGAAACGGACCAACTGGCAGCCGTAACCGGAAGTCGTTACCTGGACCGCATGGTGGATAACCAGGAGTTCGAGTGGTTGCAGAGTGATATCGCGGAATACAACAAGCACGCCGACGAGGTCAGCGTATCGTTGCTGGAATCGGTTGGCCGTGAACGTATCGCCGAAAGCGAGGCGAAGAAGAAAGAACGCGAAGAACAGCGCAACGGCGGACCCCTGCTCGAAGAAGAGAACGAACTGGCCGATGCCATCGACCCGGCCCTGGGTGAAGACCCGGACGAGGAAGACGCAGCGGCCGATTCCGGGGAAGAAGAGGACGAAGGCCCCGACTTCCTGTTGCGTGAATCGGCCCGGATCGTTGCCGATATGGCCGAACTGGGTGCAGACCTCGAGTTGCTGAAAAGGCAGTTTGCCCAGTTGAACGACAAGACCCGGGACAGCCCCGAACTTCCCTAGTCAATACACGTCAGTGAAAAAGCCGGCTGAGAAGCCGGCTTTTTCGCGTCTCAGTCTTTTTTCAGCAGATCGCGAATTTCAGTCAGCAGGGTTTCCTCTGCGGATGGTTTCGGTGGCGCCGGCGGTGCGGCTTCTTCCTTTTTCTTCAGGTTGTTCATGGCCTTCACAACCATGAAGATGGCAAAGGCGATAATGGTGAAATCAAGAACGGTCTGGATGAACGAGCCGTAGTTGATGGTCACGGCGGCTACTTCGCCGCTGGCTTCTTTCAGGGTGACGGCAAGGTCGGAAAAATCGACGCCTCCCACGGCCATTCCGATGGGCGGCATCAGGATATCATTTACAAAAGACGAAACAATTTTTCCGAACGCTGCGCCAATGACAATACCGACCGCCATGTCAATCACGTTTCCACGCATGGCAAAATCGCGAAACTCTTTCATCATACTCATCTGGTCTCTCCTCCGTTGTGATGAACTGCTCGCCCATGATATCCGAAAATCAGCGTTCCGGATGCTGATAGAATAAATGGCTTATGGGTACGTCCGAAATCCTGCGGGTCGCACTGCCGGTTCCCCTGCCAACACTGTTTGACTACCTGCCGTCAGCGGAGGGTGTTCCTGCGCGGCCGGGCGGCCGGGTGCTGGTATCGTTCGGCAGCCGCAAGATGGTGGGCGTGGTGGTCGAGACCTCCGCGGGCAGTGTATTGCCAGCGGAGCGCCTGCAGCAGGTCGAGCAGGTGCTGGACGGCGGGGCACCAATACTTGACGGGAAACTGATCGAATTGCTGCGCTGGTGCTGGCAGTACTACAAGCGTGCGCCGGGCGACGTCGTGGGCAGCGCGCTGCCACCGGCCTTGCGCTCATCAAAGGGGCGTATACCTGACCCGCCGCAACTTTACCGCCTGACCAATGCCGGGGTGGAGAGACTGGAGCAGCCCGCGGGCAGGGCCAGGGTCGTCCACGCCATGCTGAAAGCGCTCGAAGCCGGGCCCGCTTCCGCGCATGCGGTGGCGGGTATCGGCAGTCGCTGGCGCAAGACCCTGGCGACGCTGTTGGAACAGGGCTGGGCCGAAGCGTTGACGGCGCCTGTTTCCGCGCCGAAGCCCCGTCCGGGTCCGCAGCTGATTCCCGACCAGGCGGCCGCCGTGAAATCCGTGCTGGCCGAACTTGACCGCTTTCGTTGTCATTTGCTGGATGGTGTCACCGGAAGCGGCAAGACCGAGGTCTACATGTGCCTGCTCGAAGCGGTGCTTGCAAAAGGTCTACAGGCCCTGGTGCTGGTGCCTGAAATTGGCCTGACACCCCAGTTGCTGCGACGATTCAGGCAGCGGCTGGGGCTGGACCCCGTGGTGATCCATTCCGGTCTTTCCGCCGGTGAGCGGCTGGCTTCATGGAACGCCGCGCGTACCGGCCGGGCGCCGTTGCTGGTGGGAACGCGTTCGGCCCTGTTCACGCCCTTGCCGCGCCTTGGACTGATCGTGCTGGACGAGGAACACGATGCGTCGTTCAAGCAACAAGAAGGGTTCCGCTACTCGGCGCGTGATGTCGCGGTCAAGCGGGCGGCCGAACTGGACATCCCGGTGGTGCTGGGCAGCGCCACGCCGTCGCTGGAATCGCTTCAAAACGCCGGGCAGGGGCGCTATGGCTGGCTCAAGCTGCGCGAGCGGGCGACCAGCGCTTCCATGCCGGCCTGGCGCGTACTGGATTTGCGCCAGCAGACGACCACCCACGGCCTGGCCAGGCCGACCCTCGAGGCCATCGGGCAAACCCTTGAACGTGACGAACAGGTCATGGTGTTCCTGAACCGCCGCGGTTACGCCCCGGTCCTGATGTGCCAGTCCTGTGGCTGGTTCGGAAGCTGTGAACGCTGCGATGCCAACCTGACCTGGCACCGCCGTTCCGGCCGCCTGTGCTGTCACCATTGCGGCCACCAGAGGCGGGTGCCGGACCTGTGTCCCGATTGCGCCGCCGATGCCCTGGTCGGAGCCGGTGAGGGTACACAGCAACTGGAGGAATACCTCGAGCGCTGTTTTCCGGATGCGCCCATATTGCGCTTTGACCGCGACCAAATCAGCCGCAAGGGCGTCATGGATGAACAACTGGACGAGGTTCGCAGGGGACAGCCCTGCCTGCTGGTGGGCACCCAGATGCTGGCCAAGGGCCATCATTTCCCCGCCGTAACCCTGGTGGTGATCGTCAATATCGACCAGGCGCTCTACAGCGCGGACTACCGGGCACTGGAGCGCATGGGTCAGATGATCTTGCAGGTGGCGGGTCGTGCCGGCCGTTCGGACAAACCAGGCACGGTGATGCTGCAGACCCTGCACCCGGAACACGCGGCGCTGCAATTGCTGCTGGAGCGCGGCTACGAAGCGTACGCCTCGTGGATGCTGGAGGAGCGCGTCATGGCCGGACTGCCGCCGAGCGGCTACCAGGCATTGCTGCGGGCGGACGCCCACGTAAAGCAGGATGTGGAACGTTTTCTGCGCAGTGCGCTGACCGTGTTTCCACCAGGCGTGACGAGGATATTCGGCCCCATGCCAGCGATCATGGAACGGCTTGGCGGCCGTTCCCGTATGTACCTGGTGCTGCTTGCAGACAGCCGTTCCGGCCTGCACGGCCAGGTCGATGCCTGGTTGCCGCGCATCCGCGATTTACCGCTGGCGCGAAAGGTTCGATGGTCGATTGATATCGACCCCCAGGAACTGTGACGTTTGACACTGTTGTTTTTGCCCCTATCTGGTAAACAGTGAGTGCGTCATAATTCCGCACGCCATCCAATCAAAACAAGCAGAAAACAGACAAGCAGGCCTCCAATGGAACAGGAACAGAACGGAACAGAGACGGTTTCCGCCGCCGAGCGCGACGCCCACCAGGCATTCAAAGCACTCAACGCGGCCGCCAACGAGCAGATCATCGGCCAGCAACGGCTCATGGAACGCCTGCTGATCGCACTGCTCAGCAATGGCCACCTGCTGGTGGAGGGCGCACCCGGCCTGGCCAAGACCACGGCGATCAAGGTGATTGCCGACCGTATCGAGGGTGACTTCCACCGCATCCAGTTCACCCCCGACCTGTTGCCCGCCGACCTGACCGGCACCGAGATTTACCGCCCGCAGGAAGGCACCTTCGAATTCCAGCAAGGTCCCATATTCCATAACCTGATCCTGGCCGACGAGGTCAACCGTGCCCCGGCCAAGGTTCAATCGGCCCTGCTCGAAGCGATGGGCGAGCACCAGGTGACCGTCGGCCGTGTCACCTATCGCCTGCCGCCGCTGTTCCTCGTGATGGCGACGCAGAACCCGATCGAGCAGGAAGGGACTTACCCGCTGCCCGAGGCCCAGCTCGACCGTTTCCTGATGCAGGTGTCGATCGGTTATCCCGGCGCCCAGGCGGAAAAGGACATCCTGGTCCTGGCGCGGCACCAGGCTCACGATGAACTCGGTGTCGTCCCCAAGCCCCCGGTGCTGGTAACCCAGGAACAGGTCTTCCTGGCCCAGAAAGGCGTCCTGGACATGTACATGGCCCCGGCATTGGAGGACTACATCGTGCAACTGGTGCTGGCGACGCGTGACCCCGGCGACTGGGACCCCGACCTGGCGCGCCTGGTCAGCTACGGCGCCAGTCCGCGCGCCACCATCGGGCTGGACCGCTGCGCCCGGGCCCGGGCCTGGCTCGACCAGCGTGATTACGTTTCGCCCGATGACGTACACGCCATGATCCACGATGTGCTGCGTCACCGCGTTCTGCTGTCTTACGAAGCCGAGGCGGACGGTGTCAGCGTGGACCAACTGACCGACCGCCTGCTGGACCTGGTTCCCGTTCCATGATCCTGACCTCGGGACGCCCCCCACAAGGGGATGGCATCCACCTGAGTGCAGAGGAACTGATTGCCCTGCGGCCGCGCTGCCATGCCTTGCGTCTGCCCATGCGGCAGCCCGCGGCCTCGGCGCTAGCCGGTGCTTACCGTTCGCGCTTTCGCGGTCGCGGCGTCGATTTCCTGGAGTCCAGGAACTACCAACCCGGGGACGATATCCGGAACATGGACTGGCGCGTCACGGCGCGGACCGGCAAGGCGCATACCAAGGTGTTCCAGGAGGAACGCGAACGGCCGGTGCTGGTGGTCCTGGACGCTGGCCCCACCCTGTATTTTGGCACCCGCCGCCGCCTGAAGTCGGTGGCGGCAGGGCAGTTGGCCGCCGCCGTGGCCTGGTCCGCGGTGCGCCGCGGCGACCGCATCGGCGGTTTCCTGTTCGCACCGGGGCGGCACCGTGAGATCCGCCCGGCAGGCGGGCGCCGCGGGGCCATGCGGATGATCCAGGGGCTGGTCGACTGGCTGCAGCCGGAGCAGCAGGACGCTGATTCGCCGGAATCGCTGTCGACGGCCCTGGAACGGGTCCGGCACACGGTGCGCCCGGGCAGCCTGGTGATCATCATCAGTGATTTTTTTGGCCTCGACGAGCATTGCAACCGTCACCTGTCGCGCCTGCGCCAGCATAGCGACGTGATCGGCTGCCAGGTGCTGGATGCCGCTGAGCACGACTTGCCGGGGGGCCGTTACCCGATTACCGACGGTGAGCAGGCCACGGTGCTGGATACCAGCCGCAGTGCGTCACGCGAGCGCTACCAGGCCATGAGTGACAGGCACCTCAACGAGCCGCGCCAGTTATTCCAGAAACACAATTGCGGCTGGATGGTGCTGAACTCCGATGATGATCCGGTCGACGTATTGGGCCGAGAGCTACGCGTACTGGTCGGGAGGCCTGTTTAAGGACCGAAAATGAGCGGCGACCATTCACAGCAACTAGCGCAACTGGCGGATATCCACGCTGCGGGAGCCCCCGGTTGGTGGCCGCCCGCCCCCGGCTGGTGGCTGCTGCTTGTCGTACTGTTGCTGGTCACTTTCCACCTGTTGCGCGCCGGCTGGCGAAAACTGGCGGTGCGCCGGCGCCGCCAGGCCTGGCTGCAGGAACTGCGCTCCCTGGCCCGTGAACACGACCCGGCAAACAACCCGCAGGCTTACCTGGCAGCCCTGAACCGCCTGTTCCGGGCGGTAGCGCTGCGAGCTTTTCCGGGCACGGCTTGTGCGAAACTCCAGGGTGAGGCCTGGGTCACTTTCCTGGCTGGCTTGCTCCCCGAAGATGAAGACCCGGAGAACCTGGCGGCGCTCGCCAGCGGCCCCTACGAGCCGGCTCCCCGGTTCGATCCCGCAGCGCTCAATGCATTGGCAACGGCATGGGTGATGCGTTATGGCTGACGCGGTCCCCGCCGAAGGCCTGACCCTGGCCTGGGCCTGGCTGCTCTTGCTGCTGCCGCTGCCCTGGGTGATGCGGCGCTGGCTGTCCGCGGCGTCGAGTTCGGGCATGCAGGCCCTGCGCGTACCCTGGTTCGCGATGATGCAGGACAGCGTGGCCGGCTGGATGAAAAAACCCGTGCTTGCCGTGCTGGCGTCACTTGTCTGGCTGTTGCTGCTGCTGGCGGCCGCGCGCCCGCAGTGGGTGGGCGAGGTCGAAACCCTGCCGGTGACCGGGCGCGACCTATTGCTCGCTGTCGATATTTCCGGTTCCATGGACACCCAGGACATGGTGCTCAAAGGCAAACCGGTAAACCGCCTGGCCGTGGTGAAAAAGGTGGCGGGTGAGTTTATCCAGCGGCGCAGGGGCGACCGCGTGGGCCTGGTGCTGTTCGGCAGCCGGGCCTACCTGCAAACCCCCCTGACTTTCGATACCGAGACCACGGCGATCCTGCTCGAGGAGTCAGAAATCGGCCTGGCCGGGCGCGAGACCGCGATCGGCGACGCCATTGGCCTGGCAGTGAAGCGCCTGCGCGAAGACGCGGCCAGTGAACGGGTACTGGTTCTGCTGACCGACGGCGCAAACACATCGGGTGAGGTTCAGCCCATGCAGGCCACCGAGTTTGCCGCCCGCGAAGGCCTGAAAATCTACACGGTGGGTGTCGGCGCCGACGAGATGATGGTGCAGGATTTCTTTGGCAGCCGCCTGGTGAACCCGTCTGCCGACCTCGACGAGGAGACTTTGAAGGCCATTGCCGAGCGCACGGGCGGCGCGTATTTCCGCGCCCGCGATGCACAGGCGCTGGCGGATATCTACAGGCAGCTGGATGAACTGGAGCCGGTGGAGAGCGACCAGGAATCCATTCGCCCGGTTGACGAGCTGTTTTTCTGGCCACTGTCCGGAGCCTTCCTTTTGGCCCTGGCCGCAGCCCTTTCTGCGATGTTGCCCGGCATGCGGCGCGAGTGGCTGACATGAGTTTCGATTTCATGCATTTCATCCGTCCCTTGTGGCTGTTGTTGCTGCCCCTGGTCATCTTGCTGCCCTGGGCCTGGAAACGTACGCGCCAGCCGGCCGGTGACTGGGCCCGTGTCTGCGACCCGCACCTGCTGCGCTGGCTCAGTGTAGAGCAGTCGAATGGTGAGGGCCGGGGCGGAGGCCACTGGCTGGCCGGGCTGGCCTTGCTGGTCGTAATCCTGGCGCTCTCCGGGCCCAGCTGGCAGAAGCTGCCGGATGTCTCCTACTCGGCGCGCGATGCCCGCGTGATCCTGATCGACCTGTCGCGCTCGATGCTGGCCGAGGACCTGCGCCCGAACCGTCTCACGCGGGCCCGGTTCCGTCTCGCCGACCTGCTGGAAAATACCGAGGAAGGACAGGTCGGGCTGATCGCTTTTGCCGGTGACGCCTATGTCGTATCGCCTCTGACCAATGACATGAATACCATCGCCAACCTGTTGCCGGCCCTGCGGCCCGACATCATCCCGGTTGCGGGCAGCCGCGCAGACCTGGCGCTGGACATGGCCGCCGCCCTCCTGCGACGGTCCGGGATGGCGCGCGGTGAGATTCTGCTGGTGACGGACGCCGCGAACTCCCGGGACGCCGCCAAGGCCCGCGAACTGCGTGACGACGGTGTCATCACGTCGGTCCTGGCCGTTGGTACCGATGAGGGCGCACCGATACCCAGCGGTGGCGGGTTTGTCAGTGACCGCGGCGGCAACGTGGTCATTAGCCGCATGCAACGGCGGCCGCTCAAGGCCGTGGCCGATGCGGGCGGTGGCGTCTACACGGAGTTGGGCACGGCGCTGCAGGAATCGCTGCTGTGGGGTGCGGTTGACGGCTCGGAGTTCACCCGCCGTGACGACGCCCTGGGCGAACGCTGGAAAGATGCCGGCCCCTGGCTGGTGCTGTTACTGATCCCATTGGTGCTGACCGGTTTCCGGCGCGGCCTGTTGTTCCTGTTGCCGCTGCTGCTGGTCAACGGGATGGCCCTGCCACGGGACGCCCAGGCCGGCTGGTGGGAAGATCTGTGGCAGCGCAAGGATGAGCAGGCCTACCGGGCCTTGCACGGCGGGGATCCCCAGAAGGCGGCTGCGCTGGCCGTGGATCCGAACCTGTCTGGCGAAGCCTGGTACCGGAGCGGCGAATACGCCAATGCGCTGGAAGCCTGGTCCGCACTGGACACGGGGGACGCTCATTACAACCGCGGCAACGCGCTGGCCCAGGCCGGTGAGCTCGACGCGGCGATCAAGGCCTATGACCGGGCGCTTGAACTCCAGCCGGATATGCTGGATGCGATTTACAACCGGAATATCGTCGAACAGTTGAAACAGCAGCAGGAGCAGGAACAGCAAGGCGACCAGGGCGAATCCGGCGAAAGCGAGCAGTCTGAAGAACAGCAGGACGGCGAGCAGTCGGAAGATCAACAGGAAGGCGAATCCGGCGAGGAAAATGAATCGTCTGACGAGTCACAGAGCGAGCAACAGGACGAGAGCGAAGGCGACGGGACCGAGCAGCAGGTGGATTATTCCGAGGCCTGGTCGGAGGAAGACGCCCAGGCAATGGAGCAGTGGCTGCGGCGGATACCGGACGATCCCGGCGGGTTGCTGAGGCGCAAGTTCCGAAACCAGCATCAGCGTCGTGGTGCGCCCGAGGACCAAAGCGAAACGTGGTAATGAAGACAAAATACCGATCTTTTTCGAGCGGTGTCCGGCCAGCAGCAAGGTGGGTCCTTGTGCTGCTGCTTTTTGCAGCGCTGTCGGCACCCGTGTGGGCAGCCGTCGAGCTACAGCTCGACCGCGACCGCGTCATGGTGGGAGAAACCGTTACGCTGACGTTTGTCACCGACAACCCGAGACAGAACCTGGAAACGGACTTCAGTGTGCTGGAAGGTGATTTTGAAATTCTGGACCGTCGTTCGGAAACCCGGGTGTCCATCGTCAATGGCCGCCAGACGTCTCTGGTGCGGCTTTTGCTGACCGTAGAGCCCCGGCACGACGGGGACATCCAGGTTCCTGCATTCCAGTTTGGAAAGGAAAGCACCGCCCCCGTCATGCTGCGCGTCGACCCGGCGCCCGATCTGGAACCCGGCGCCTTGCCGCCGGTGTTTATCGAGGTGGAATTGAATCCGGGCGAAGGGCCCTATTACGTGCACGCACAATTCGGCCTGGTCGTACGCGTGTTTTATCAGCAAAACCTGACCGAAGCCGCGATCAGCCAGCCGGAACCGGATCCCGCCTCGGTGAGACTGCTACAGGAAACTCCCTACCAGGCGGAGCGCGGAGGTGAACGTTATCGGGTGCTGGAGCGCCACTACGCAATTTTCCCGGAACGGTCGGGAGAACTGATCATCCCCGCCATGGAGTTGTCCGGGCGCCTGGTTGAACCACGCTCCAGCAGTATGTGGCAGCCGACGGTGCGCGGGCGCCGAGTTCGTGCACAGAGCGACGAACTGCGGCTGTTGGTCGAGCCACGCCCGGCGGCGTTTACCGGCACGCACTGGCAGCCGGCCCGTGAACTGAAAATCTCGCAGCAGATTTCTTCAGCCGACGCCCTGCGCGTGGGCGAACCCGTAACCCGCACGGTATTGATCGACGCAGTTGGGCTGGAGGAAAACATGCTCGCCGAACCGTTTTGGCCCGAACTTGAAGGCGCCCGGATTTATCCGGACCAGCCCCAGGGCATCACGCGCGACGACGGCCGCTGGGTGCTCGGGCACAAAGAATTCCGTTACGCCGTGGTGCCGGAAAAGGAAGGGAAACTCGTGCTGCCCGAGTTGCAGGTTGATTGGTGGGATACCAGGAGCAACAGGCAGCGCAGCGCGGTGCTGCCAGCGCACACATTGCTCGTGCAGCCGTCCCAACTGGTGCCGCCCGCAGCCGAAGCAAGCCCGGTGCCGGCAAACGGGATGCCGCAAACCGTATCCGGGCATTCGCCGGCAGGACCACGCGCATCGTTCTGGAAATGGGCTGCGCTGTTGTTGACGGTCCTGTGGCTGCTGACCATTCCCCTGGCCTGGCGCTGGGGAGCCCGCTCGCGCCCAGAGCAAGCAAAGCCTGGCCAGCCCGGGGCGGTCGATGAGAACGAGGCGGCCCTGCTCCGGTCACTGAAACGCGCCTGCGACAGCAGTGACCAGGCTGCGACGCGCCGCGCACTGCAGCGCTGGTTGCGTGATTACGGGCCGGCGGGAGAGACCAGCGTCCTCGAGTTTGCCGCGGCTACCGGTGACGAGGCACTGCGTAACAGCCTCTATGGCCTGGACTCGGTCGGTTATCGCCGCGACAGGGATGGGGTGTGGAACGGGAAGACCTTGTGGGCAGAGTTTGAAGCCTGGCGCAGGCAGCGAGCTGGACGGAAGGCCGTTAACAAGCCGCCCCTGACCGACCTCTACGCCAGGGAAAACCGGGTCGGGTAACAAGGGTCAGTAGTCGACCCGCGTCGTTTTAACGCGGATTTTTCATCACCAGGCTGTCGATGCCCTGCTTGGCCAGCCTGTTGCGTTTTTCATCTGCCTGCCTGGCGCCGCTGACCGGTCCAACCCGGACCCGGTGCCAGGTGGTGCCATTGACGGTTACCGTCTGAATGCCGGCCATTTCGCCAAGCAGGGCCAGTTGAGCTTTCCGTTGCTCGGCGTCTGAGCGGTCTTTGAACGAGCCGACCTGGAGGATGTACTTCTCGTCGTCGTTGGCACGGACCGGTGCTTCGGGGCGGGTCTGTTCGCTCAATTCCTGCTCGGGGACGACCACTTCCATCTCCGGTAGCACGGTGAAGAAATCGTACCGGGACTTTTTCTCCTTACCCGTCGCCGGCGCGATTTCTTCGCTATCGGCTTCTTCCGCGGCCGACTGTATCGCTGAGACTTCCTGTACTTCTGGTTGTGGTATGAAGCCCTTGGCAAACAGGTACCAGGCCAGGCCCAGGCCGATCAGGATGCCTGTGAGTAGCCACATCCAGGCGGGCGTGCCCTGCTTGCCACGCGCACGTGTCGCTGCTTTCCTTCGCGCCACTTACATTTCCTCCGGCGCCGACACGCCGAGCAGGCCAAGACCTTTGCGCAGGATGATGCCGGTCGCCAGGATCAGGTTGAGCCGTGCGTTGCGCATGTTTTCATCCTTGACCAGGAACTGGTGGGCGTTGTAGTAGGAATGCAGATCGGTGGCCAGCGAATGCAGGTAGTGGGCCAACAGGTGCGGCGAGCGTAAGCGGGCAGCTGACTCGATGGTCTCGGTGAAGCGGCTGATATTCCGCATCAACTGCATCTCGTGGTCTTCGGTCAGCAAGTCGAGGGCGACGTTGCCAATCTCCCCGTTGTGCCGCTGGTCCATGTCTTCCAGGTTTCGGAACACGCTGCAGATGCGCGCGTACGCATACTGGATGTAAAACACCGGGTTTTCGTTGGTGCGTGACTTGGCCAGGTCAAGGTCAAAATCGAGGTGCTGGTCATGTGAGCGCATCACGTAGAAAAAACGTGCCGCATCGGTACTGACCTCTTCGCGCAGTTCGCGCAAGGTGATGAACTGGCCGGAACGGGTGGACATGGCCACCTTCTCGCCGAAACGGAATAAAACGGCAAACTGCACCAGCAGGATTTCCAGGCGGTCCGGGTCTTCACCGAGACCGCGAGCGGCTGCGCGCAACCGCGCCACGTAACCGTGGTGGTCGGCGCCAAACACGTATACGGCGGTCTGGAAACCACGTTCCAGCTTGTTCAGGAAATAGGCGATGTCCGATGCGAAATAGGTCGTGCGCCCATTTTCGCGGATAACGACGCGGTCTTTCTCGTCACCGAGGTCGGAGGCACGGAACCAGACGGCGCCTTCCTTTTCATACAGGTGGCCGTTCTCACGCAGCCGGTCGATCGCGTGCTGTACGGCGTCGCTTTCCTCCAGGTCACGTTCCGAGAACCACTTGTCGAAATGCACGCCGAATTCGGCCAGGTCTTCCTTGATGTCACTGAGGATATTGTCGAGCGCGGTGTTGAAAAAGACCAGGTAACCCGTTTCACCCAGCAATTCCTTTGCACGCTGGATCAGGGCGTCAAGGTAGGCTTCGCCGTCGCCGCCCTCGGCGATGGTGGGTGGCAGGCCGTCCTCCACTTCCAGTCGGGTAAAACGCCACTTGTCACCGTGATCGATCCGAACAAGGCGTGCGATGTCATAAATGTAATCCCCGCGGTAGCCGTTCTCCGGGAAGTTGGTGTTTTCGCCGCAGAGTTCCAGGTAACGCAACCACACGCAAACGGCCAGGATGTCCATCTGGCGGCCGTTGTCGTTGACGTAGTATTCGCGCTGCACCTTGTACCCGGCTGCCGACATGATGCTGGCCAGGCTGGCCCCGTAAGCGGCGCCACGGCCGTGACCGACGTGCAGGGGCCCTGTCGGGTTCGCGGATACGTACTCGACCGTGATGCGGTTGCGGCCGCCGCGCCTCAGCTGGCCAAACTTGTCACCCTGCCTGAGCACATCCTTCAGGATGCCGGTCAGGGCGCAGCGCTGCAGGAAGATATTGATGAACCCCGGTCCGGCGATCTCCATGCGGTCCACCTGGCGCGACATCGGAACCCGCTCGATGATGGCTTCGGCCAGCTTGCGCGGCGGCATGCCCGCGGGCTTGGCAAGAACCATGGCCAGGTTGGACGCAAATTCGCCGTACTCCGGGGAGCGGGTGCGTTCGAGCTGGACTTTCAGGTCGGTATCACCGGGCAATACACCATCGCGTTGCAGGTGTAGCAGTGACTGCGATAATAATTCTTCTAGGTGTTCTTTCACTGGGTGGGTCTCTTCCCTGACGGTGGCCGTCTGCCGGCCTGAAAACGGCTTATTGTAAACCTTTGCGGGAAACAGAAGAAGAAACTTGCAAAAACCTGTGGATAACTATGTGGGTAAATGAGTCTCTGACGGGTTTCAGAGGAGCGCATTTTTGTGACCCATAATGATGCATTGAATAACATCAATAATAATAATATAAATTTCAATAAGATATACGTTAAATCTAGTGTGATGGTCCGGGGAGGGTACTTAAGTCAATGATTTCCTCCTTTTGTCCTCGCTGTGCATAAATGATTCGTTCGGTGTTACCATTTCCGCGACATGCAAAAGAATAAAAACAGTCATTAAAGATGGCGGCATCGATGGCCCTGGGCTTGTTCCTGGCAGTCGGCATTGCCCTGATGGCCGGCTACCCGGTGGCGTTTACCCTGGCTGGGATCGCCCTGCTTTTTGCCGCGGTCGGTACGTTGACCGGCACCTTCGACCCGGTTTTCCTGGAAGCGTTTCCCAACCGCGTTTTCGGCATCATGAGCAACGAAACACTGATCGCGGTGCCGGTGTTCGTATTCATGGGCGTCATGCTGGAGCGTTCCCGCCTGGCTGACCAGCTACTGCAATCCCTGGCGCAGATCATGCGCGGCACGCGGGGTGGGCTCGGAATCGCGGTCGTGCTGGTCGGTGCGATGATGGCCGCCAGTACCGGTATCGTGGGTGCGACCGTGGTGACGATGGGGCTGATCTCCCTACCGACCATGTTGCGCAAGGGCTACGATCCGGCCGTTTCAACCGGAACCATATGCGCTGCCGGCACGCTGGGCCAGATCATTCCGCCTTCCATCGTGCTGGTCATGCTGGCCGATGTGCTTTCCAACGCCTACCAGCAGGCACAGTTGCGCATGGGCAGTTTCAGCCCGGAGACCATTTCGGTTGGCGAACTGTTTGCCGGTGCGCTGCTGCCGGGCCTGGTGCTGGTCGGTTTTTACCTGGTCTACCTGGTGGTCCTGGCCCGCCTGAAACCGGCCTTGATGCCGGCCGACACATCCGGTGACGAAGAACGGGTGAGTCTCGGCCGCCTGTTATTGCTGGCCTCCGGACCGCTGGTACTGATCATTGCCGTGCTGGGGTCGATCCTGGGCGGTATTGCGACCCCGACGGAAGCCGCCTCGGTAGGTGCCGTCGGGGCCATGTTGCTGGCCCTGGCGGGCGGTCACCTGAACCTGGAAACGTTGAAAGACGTTGTCTACCGCACCACCCGGGTCACCGCGATGGTTTTCATGATCCTGCTGGGCGCCTCCCTGTTCAGCCTGGTGTTTCGAGGCCTGGGTGGCGACGACATGATTGCCGACTTCCTGACCGGGCTGCCCGGTGGCGTGGTCACCGCGATGGTGCTGGTCATGCTGGTGATGTTCCTGCTGGGGTTCGTGCTCGACTTTATCGAGATCACCTTTGTCGTGGTGCCCATTGTCGGCCCGGTGCTGATGGCGATGGGCATCGACCCGCTGTGGCTGGGCGTGATGATCGCGCTCAACCTGCAAACCTCCTTCCTCACGCCGCCTTTTGGTTTTTCGCTGTTTTACCTGCGTGGCGTATGCCCGGACCAGGTGCCGACCATGGCGATTTATCGCGGCGTCATGCCGTTTATCGCGATCCAGCTGGCGGTACTCGGCCTGCTGGCCGCCTGGCCGGCGCTGGTGACCTGGTTGCCGGGACTCATCTATGCCGGATAGCCCTGCAAGCCTGGCAATGACAGGGAACCCGACCGGCCCGGTTCATGAACGGTAGAACGTTCAACGCCGGTTGACGAAGTACTGCGAACCGACCGCCGTCGACAATTTCACGCGTTCGATATAGGCCTTGAGCGAGCCCCAGACCTTTGCGGCCATCTCGTCGTTGGCGGCGAGTTCCTCGACCACTTCAGCGGATGCCCGCTTGAGTTCGGCCAGCACGTCGTCGGGGAAAGGACGCAGGTCGACGTCATGCTCTTCGACCAGGGTCTTGAGAGATTCCCCGTTACGCGCCTCGAAATCGGCGTACATGTCGGTATTGGCGGCCTGGCAGGCATAGGTGACGATGGCCTGCAGGTCGGCGGGCAGCGCGGCATAGGCTTCCTGGTTGATAAGCGCTTCCAGCGCGGTGCCCGGTTCGTGCCAGCCGGGGTAGTAGTAATATTTCGCCGCGCGGTACAGGCCGAAGGCCAGGTCATTCATCGGGCCAACCCATTCGGTGGCGTCGATGGTGCCGCTCTGCAGCGCCGTGAACAGTTCGCCGCCGGGTATGTTGACCGGTGTGCCACCGACTTTTTTCAGTACTTCACCGCCAAAACCCGGGATACGCATTTTCAGACCCTGCAGGTCGGCGACGGAGTTGATTTCCTTGTTGAACCAGCCACCCATCTGCGTTCCCGAGTTGCCGATCGGGTAGGGGATGACACCGTGCGGCGCGTAGGCTTCATGGTACAGTTCCATGCCGCCACCGTGGTAGAACCAACCGTTCATCTCGGCGCCGGTCAGGCCGAACGGCACGCAGGAGAAAAACGGTGAGGCCGGAATGAGTCCCTTCCAGTAATAAGCCCCGCCGTGGCCCAATTCCGCGATCCCTCTTTTCACCGCGTCGAAAACCTCGAACGGGGGCACCAGTTCGCCGCCGCCGTATACTTTTACGGTCAGCCGGCCGCCGCTCATCTCACCAATGATCCTGGCCAGGTAATTGGCGCCGCTGCCCAGGCCGGGAAAGTCACGCGGCCAGGTGGTCACCATCTTCCATTCGAAAGTCTCTGAAGAAACGATGCCGTCATTGCATTCAGCGCTACCAGCCTGTTTGCCGCAGGCGGCGAGCAATCCGGCCGCGCCGGCGATACCGGCGTTCCTGACAAATTTTCTTCTGTCCATGGAGGGTTCCTCTTCAGTTGATGGTCACAAGGTCCAGCTTGCGTTCGCCTGGTTCGAACCAGGCGGTCTTCCCGGTCGACGGCTCCGGTTCCGCGCCCAGGTTGATGAAATCGAACAGTTCGCGGTCGGCAAGTTGTGACGGTGAAACATGGCTCATGGCGCGAACGATGTTCTCGAAACGCCCGGGGTGTTGCTTCTTCCATTCACCCAGCATGGCCTTGATCGCCTGGCGCTGCAGGTTGGGTTGCGAGCCGCACAGGTTGCAGGGAATGACCGGGAAGGCCCGGGTCTGCGCATAGTGCTGGATGTCTTCTTCAGCGCAGTAAGCCAGGGGGCGGATCACCACGTTCCTGCCATCGTCCGACAGGAGCTTGGGCGGCATGGCCTTGATGCGCCCGCCATGGAACAGGTTGAGGAAGAAAGTCTCGATGATGTCATCCCGGTGGTGGCCCAGCGCAATGCGGCTAAAGCCGTTTTCAGCTGCATAGCGGTAAAGTGCGCCGCGCCGAAGGCGCGAACACAGCCCACAGGTGGTTTTCCCTTCCGGCACCACGCGCTTGACCACGCTGTAGGTGTCCTGTTCGATCACGTGGAAAGGAACACCGATGTGGCCTGCGTATTCTGGCAGGACATCGGCCGGAAAGCCGGGTTGTTTCTGATCCAGGTTGACGGCGGCCAGTTCAAACTGCACGGGTGCGCGTTTGTGCAGTGCCACCAGGATGTCGAGCATGGTGAAAGAATCCTTGCCGCCCGACAGGCAGACCATCACGCGGTCGCCTTCGCCGATCATGTTGAAGTCGGTGATCGCCTTGCCGGTGGCTCGCAGCAGCCTTTTGGCCACCTTGTTGTCCCGATGGGATTTGCTTGCGGTCATCATCCGCGCATTCTACGCCAAACTTGTACTATCCTTGTAATGTGAACAACTTCAATAAAGACCCGGCAGCGATCGTCCGCCTGATCGCCGAACTCCGGGAAGAGCATCGTGACCTGGACCAGGCGATCATTCGCCTGGCGGAAGACCCCAGCGTTGACCAGTTGCAACTGCGGCGTATGAAAAAGCGCAAACTGAAACTCAAGGACTGGATCTCCTTTCTCCAATCCCAGCTGATTCCCGATATCGACGCCTAGCTTGCTTTGCTGTCTTCGGCCAGGACCTGTGGCGCCACGCGAATGATGTTGTAGCGGATTTCTTCGCTCAGCACGTAACGGGAGTCCTCGCTGATCTGCTGGATGACGGAATTGAATTCCAGCTTGTCTTGCTCGTTGTTTCGTAATATCTGGGAATCGAGCAGCAGGTTGATGAATTGCCTGATCTGTTTGCGATCGTAAAACTCGGGCGCCGCAAACTCGTTCAGTTGCGAGATGCGTTGTGCGGTCAGGATGCACAACTGCTCCAGTTCGCCGCGGCTGAGCTTGCCGGAACCGTTCTTGGCCAGCACGGCCACCGTGATGTAGTAACGCTCGAAGGTTTGCAGCAGTGCGTGCCCCATCACCCTCAGCTGCAATTCTTCGCGTGAACCGCCTTCGGGTTTTTCCAGGATGCCGTTATCCGGGTTCTGCACCAGCAGTCCGTGCTTGAGCAGCCAGGCAATGCAACCGTCGACGGTTTCCAGGAAACCCTTTTCGTTCCAGGGCAGGAAAAGCTCGGCTTTGAGGAAGGGGTAGACCGCCAGCGAAATGCGTCGAACATCACGTGCCGCCATGGAGTCTGCATTGAGAAAGCAACTGGTGACCAGCGAAGGCACCGCCGCCAGGTGAGCGATGTTGTTGCGGAAGTAAGTCAGTAAAACCGACTGGTCGGGTTTCACGGCGATGATGTCGCCCAGCGGGTTTTCGCGGGCCTCGATGATGCCCAGCTCGATACCGTAGTCGATGATTTCATCCGGCGAACGGGAAGTGAACGTGATCCGCTCGGAGTAATGGTCGTAGCTCAGAAGGCTGAGGTAGAGTTCGATCTGGTCGGCCAGTTCTTCGCGGCCCATCGCCAGCTTGCGCGTGGTGAGCAGGGTGACGGCCAGCAGGTTGACCGCGTTGACGTGGGTGGCGCTGTTGATGCCTTCCAGTATCAGGTCGCCCAGGCGGTTGACCAACGGCGTCAGCCATTGGGGCTTTTCTTCGGAAGAGGTGCTGTTATCACGCCATTGCGGGTCATGTTCATCCAGCAGTTTGTCCAGGAATATCGGTTCGGCAAAACTGACATGGACCTTGCCGTAGCGTTTCTTGAGAATGCTGCGAACTTTCAGCAGGTCGGCCAGGGATTCCTTTTTCTTGGCCTGCCCGGAAAGCTCGGCCGTGTAGCTGTTGCCCTCCGCGAGTTTTTCATAGCCGACGTAGATGGGTTGGAACATCACTGGCCGGGTCCGCGTGCGCAGGTAGCTGCGCACGGTCATCGAGATCATACCGCCCTTGGGTTGCAGCAGGCGCCCGGTCCTGCTGCGTGTGCCCTCGATGAAGTACTCGATGGACGTGCCGTTGGACATGATCTGTGCAAGGTACTCATGAAATACCGCCGAGTACAGCTTGTTCGAACGGAAGCTGCGCCGCAGGAAAAAGGCGCCGCCTTTGCGCAGGATACGGCCCACCAACGGCAGGTTGAGGTTGACGCCGGCCGCGATGTGCGGTGGAACGAGGCCGTTGTGATAAACCAGGTAGCTCACCAGCAGGTAATCGATATGGCTGCGGTGGCAGGGCACATAGATGACTTCGTAGTTCGGCGCCTGTTCCTGGAACTGGCGGAAATTCCGCAGTTCGATGCCGTCGTAAATCCGGTTCCAGAACCACTTCAGCGCAAATGAACCCAGCCGCACCACGGTGTAGGAGTAGTTTGCGGCAATTTCGAAGGCGTAGCCGCGGGCCTGCTTCCAGGCCTTGTACTCGGTGATCTTGTCCTTTTTTTCCAGCTCTGCGATGGCGGAACTGACCGGCGGGCTTTGCAGCACCTGGTCGACCACGGTGCGCCGGTGAGAGAGGTCGGGGCCGATGGCCGCGGAACGCTGGCGTTGGAAATGAACACGCAGCACGCGGGATACTTTCCGTAGCGTGCGTGCGGGCCCCAGTTCTTCCCGTGCCGCTTCTGCCAGGGACAACGGCTTGCTGAACTGGACCATAGTCTGGCGGCCGTTGATGATCGAACTCAAAAGGCGCCAGGTCCTGCCGCCGATTTCCCATGACTCGGTAAAAAATACCTTGGCGAGCCCGGTTTCCTTGTCCGGTGCGCGTCCGATCAGGATGGTCACCGGGACCAGTTGGATTTCTTCCACTTTCCCGGAACAGACATCGTCCACATAGCGCTTGAGGGTTTCTGAATGCCGGCGCACCTCGGTGCGGCGCAGGATCATGCCTTTCCGCCGCCGCATCGCCAGGTAGGAACGGGGTTCGGGGCCGGCCTCGGTCTGCATCGGCCAGCGCGGCCGCGGCAGCCCCTGCTCTACGCACACCCGGTCCAGGATGAGCTGGCTGGTGGTTTCGTACCAGTCGATCACGTAGCAGATGGGTTTGTCGCGGTCGATCTCCAGGTCGTCGAACGGGGAGGGTAAAACCTTGCTGCGGACCCACAGATGCAGGATGTTCCCCATCAACTGGAACCAGGCCAGGTTTAGCCGTTTGAATACACCGATGTTCGAGTACTTGATTTGCATGGCACGACCAGCGGAACGGTTCTGATAACCGGAGAACGGTCTATTCTAATCCATGCGGGCAAAAAAAATCCGGGCTGGTATAAAACCCGCCCGGAAATCCGGCAGAGCCGGAGAGGATCGGTAAAGCTGATCAGCTAAATTCTGTTTCGCAGTCCCTTAATTTGTTTTCATTCATTATTATGAAGTTACGGGCGTATCGTAATGCAGTAGTTTAGCTTTTGCAACCCCTTCGTCCCCCAAATTACAATGCCATGGCGATCTGCCTCTGGATCTCCTCGGCCGCGGCCCGTGGATCGGCCGCATCACGAATCGGCCGGCCGACAACCAGGTAGTCGGCGCCGGTGGCGATGGCCTGGCCCGGTGTGACGATGCGTTGCTGGTCGTTTCCCGCCGAGATCTCGTCATTGAATACCGGCCGTATGCCCGGACATACGGTAATCAGCGCGTGGTCGACGGACTCGCGCAGGGCCGGCACCTCCAGGCCGGAGGAAACCACGCCGTCGCAGCCGAGCGCCAGTGCACGCCTGGCGCGTGACAAAACCAGGGTCCTGGCGTCGCATTGAAAACCGAGGTCGTCAAGATCACCCTGGTCCAGGCTGGTCAGTGCGGTGACGGCCAGGATCTGCATATCGCCCTTGGCATCAGCGGCAGCCCTCAACATGCTGTCGTTGCCGTGTACCGTGCAAAAATCGACTTCGTGGCGGGCCAGCTGGCGCACCGCCGATGCCACGGTGGCCGGTATGTCGAACAGCTTCAGGTCGGCGAAGATTTTCTTGCCCCGTGTTTTCAGTTCCGCCGCCAGCTCGAAGTAGTGCCCGGACAGGAAAAACTCGAGGCCCAGCTTGTAGAACACCACCGAGTCGCCGAGGGCGCCGACCAGTTCGCGTGCCCGCTCCAGGTCAGGCACATCCAGTGCAAAAATAAGGCGCTCGTGCGCCGGTATACCGGTTTTGATCGGAGATTCGCGGTTCATTTCGTTTTCCCGTTTCGTTTCTTGATGGTCACATCGCTTGCAGGTTCGCGTAGGCCAGCACCAGCCACTTGGACCCGGCGTCCAGGAAATTTACCTGGACCCGGATATTATCGCCCGAGCCCTCAAAGGAGAGTACCACCCCTTCGCCAAACTTCGGGTGCAGCACGGGCTGGCCCAGCTTGAACGGTGCGTTTGCTGGCGTTGAAGAGAAGCTGGCGCCGGGTTTTGCCGGCCGGTAAGGGCGCTTGGCGCCGATGGAGGGCCGAACCTCCTCGATCAGTTCGGCCGGCATCTCGTCGATAAAGCGCGAGGGGCGGCAGAAGTTTTCCTGGCCAAACATGCGCCGTACCTCGGCGTAACACAGGCTCAGCTGTTCACGCGCCCGGGTCATGCCGACGTAACACAAGCGGCGCTCTTCCTCGAGACGGCCACCGGCCTCCTCTACCGAGCGCTGGTGCGGGAACAGGCCGTCTTCCATGCCGACGATGAAGACCTGCGGAAACTCCAGGCCCTTGGCCGAGTGCAGCGTCATCATCTGTACACAGTCTTCCCAGTTTTCACCCTGGGTTTCGCCGGCTTCGAGGGCGGCGTGGCTGAGGAAGGACTGCAACTCGGTCAGGCCGGCGTCCGCGTCTTCGCCCGGTATGACAAAAGCATCAGCCGCGTTGACCAGTTCGCGCAGGTTTTCCATGCGGGTTTCCATGCGCTCGGGCGGTTCCTTCGCGTAGTGCGCCTCCAGGTTGCTGTCGTCGACCACACCCTGCATCTGGTTGCCCAGGGTCCAGTCCTGCATGCGCTCGCGCATATCCTCCACCAGCCTGGTGAAGCCCAGCACCGCAGTTCCGGCGCGCGCGGTAAATTTCTGCTGCGCGATGCATTCGCGGGCAGCCTGCCACAGGGTCAGTCCGCTTTCACGCGCCTGCAGGCGGATAAGGGAAACGGTTTTTTCACCGATCGCCCGGGTCGGCTTGTTGATCACGCGTTCCATGGCCGCGTCGTCGTTCGGGTTGTGCATCAGGCGCAGGTAGGCCAGGGCGTCCTTGACTTCGGTGCGTTCAAAAAACCGCTGGCCGCCGTAGACACGGTAGGGAATGTTGGCGCGCAGCAGGTATTCTTCGAACAGCCGCGACTGGGCCGTGGTGCGGTAGAGGATCGCGCAATCGTCGGCGCGGCGGCCGCTGTCGATCCACTGCTCGACCTGGTCGATCACGAAGCGCGCCTCGTCCTGCTCGTTAAAGGCGGCATACAGTGAAATCGGCTGGCCACGGGCACCGTCCGTCCACAACTCCTTGCCCATGCGCGCCTGGTTGTGCTGGATCAGGGCGTTGGCCGCGTCGAGGATGGTTCCGGTCGAGCGGTAGTTCTGTTCCAGGCGGATCGTCTGAACCCCGGGGAAGTCACGCACGAAGTGCT
>JAZBOH010000126.1:0-3729 GCA_036351055.1 Lysobacterales bacterium | reverse complement strand
GGTATCGCGGCCAGGACGGCGCGGTTACGAAGCGATATCGAGCGCAAGCCGATAACCCCTTCCACGCAGGGTTTCGATGGGATTGATCGTGCCTTCCGGGTCCAGCTTGCGGCGCAGCCGCCCGACAAATACCTCGATCACGTTGCTGTCGCGGTCGGCGTCTTCTTCGTAGATGTGCTCGGAAAGCTCGGTCTTGGTAACAACCGCGCCAGGGTGTAAAACCAGGTAGTTGAGTACCTTGTATTCGAAGGTGGTCAGCTCGATTTCTTCATCGTTCCGGCACACCCGTTGTGCGGTGAGGTCCACTGTAAAAGGCCCAAACCGGATTTCCGGCCGGGCGTGCCCACCCGTGCGGCGCAACAGGGCATTGATACGCGCCATCAGTTCTTCCACCTGGAAGGGCTTGGTCAGGTAGTCATCGGCCCCGGCCTCCAGCCCTTTAACTTTGTCCTGCCAGTCGGAACGGGCGGTCAATACCAGGATCGGGAATTCCCGGCCGCGCCGCCGCAGTTTGCGTATTACCTCGAGGCCTGATAACTCCGGCAGGCCGAGGTCAATAATGGCCAGGTCGATCGGGAATTCTTCGCCGATGTAAAGCCCTTCGACGCCGTCGTTGGAAACATCCACCGCGAATCCGGCCTCGCGCAGGTGCGCGGCCAGCGATTCGACCAGCCTGGTATCGTCTTCTATCAGTAATACGCGCATGGCGAAGACCCTGGCCTAGCGGTTTCGGGGCGTGACACGCACGGTTTTAACCACGCCATCCTTGGTCAACAACTTGATCACGTAAACCGTCTGGCCACCCTGCTTCTGTTCCTTGACGGACAGTACCTTGGCGTTGTGCTGCCGCGCGGCATCGCGGGCGGCCTGTTCCTTGCTCTGTGCAAATGCGCTCGACGGCACAGCCAGAATCAGCAATACAGATACCAGGCAAGGCAAGAAGCGCCATTTTCTATTGAGCAAAGCCATCATAATGGTGCCTATTCTAGATCATCGCCATGAACTTGTGCTGAACCGTTCAGCCTGCCGACATCTGCTCCAGGGCCTGTTCCAGCAGGAAGGCGTTTGCCGGATCGAGGTGTGCGTTCTCGCTTATATAGCGGCGCCAGCGTTTTGCACCCGGCATGCCCTGGAACAGGCCCAGCACATGCCGGCTGACGTGTTTGACCGGCATACCCGAAGCTACGTGGCGCTCCAGGTAAGGTGTCAGGGCGTGTATGGCAGCAGCTCGGTCTTCAACGCCTGTACGGCCGAAGATCCGGTTTTGCAGTTCCGACAGAATCCATGGGTTCTGATAGGCAGCCCGCCCCAGCATCACGCCATCAAATTCCTCGAGCAGCGCGGTGGCCGCGGCAACAGAATCGATGCCGCCGTTTAACGAGAGGTTCAGCTCCGGGTATTGCACCTTGAGCCGGCTTACCCAGTCGTAACGCAGTTCGGGGATCTTCCGATTTTCCTTGGGGCTCAAACCGGAAAGCAGGGCTTTGCGCGCGTGCACAATATATATATGGCAACCCGATTCAGCCACACGGCCTATAAATTCACTGAATAATTCATAACTGTCGTGGTCGTCGACCCCGAGCCGTGATTTGACGGTAACGGGAATGGCGACGGCGTCCTGCATGGCTGACGCGCAGTCTCGCACCAGGTCGGGCTCCAACATCAGGCAAGCCCCGAATTTTCCCTTTTGCACGCGGTCGGAGGGGCAGCCCACGTTCAGGTTGACCTCGTCGTAACCAGCCTCCTCAGCCATTTTTGCACAGGTCACCAGGTCTGACGGGTCGCTGCCGCCCAACTGGAGGGCCAGGGGGTGTTCTTCTTTGTTGTAGGCCAGGTAGCGTTTGCGATCACCATAAATCAAGGCGCCGGTGGTCACCATTTCCGTATACAAGAGCGCATCGGGCGCCAGCAAGCGGTGGAAATATCGACAGTGGCGATCGGTCCAGTCCAGCATCGGCGCAACGCTCAGGCGGCGGTCGATGAAACCCGGTTCTGTTTGTGAATTTGCTGCCATGCCTGCTATTCTGAAGTGATCGGGGAACGGTAAGCAAAATTATATTCCCGAAACCAGAGACAGATAAAAGAAATCCGACTGAGGGAGTCATCACCATGCCGGCAAGAGTTTTGTGCCTCGCGGCAACAGCATTGATTTGTGCAACGTCGTTTGCACAGGAAAACCATACGCCCGAATCCATTTCGGCCCTCGGCCGTCTCGAACCGGAACAGGGCATCATCCGCGTCGCCTCCCCCTCGACACCACACGCAGCGTACGGTGCGGTGCTTGCCGAGTTGAAGGTTGAAGAGGGCGATGACGTCGAAAAGGGCCAGTTGCTGGCCGTGGCCGATACCGCGGCAGTTATGGAGGCGATAGTCAACGAAGCCCAGGCCGACGTTGAGTTGGCCCAACGGCAAGTTGAGTCGGCCCGCAGCATGGCCAAGGCCACCTGTGTGCGGGCTAAAAAAAAATAGCAAAAAAATAGCAGACACCCATCTCCAACGTAATTTCCTACGGCAGTTGGTGCGACTTCTCCCTGTCACCTCCCTGAGATTCCGGTCAGACTTGACTCATGCCGGAACCAAGATACCGCCAGGTCTCTGTTGAGGACACACCGTACTACCACTGCATCTCTCGGTGTGTCAGGCGGGCCTTTCTGTGTGGGGAAGATGCTGTAACCGGCTATAACTTCGAACACCGCCGCCAATGGATCGTAGATCGCATCAAATTGCTGTGTTCCGTATTTGCCATCGACCTCTGCGCTTATGCCGTCATGAGCAACCACTACCACGTCGTGGTCCGGATTGATATTGGGCAAGTAAAGCAGTGGTCTGACGAGGAGGTTGCACGGCGCTGGATGCAGCTCTTTTCCGGTCCACAATTGATGCATCAATACCTTGGCCGTACCGACCTGGCAGCGCCGGAACTTGTGTGGATTGCTGAGCGGCTTGCCATCTGGCGCAACCGCTTGTGTGATCTCTCCTGGTTCATGCGTTGTCTCAATGAACCTATTGCGCGCATGGCCAACCGCGAGGACCACTGCAGCGGCAGGTTCTGGGAGGGCCGGTTCAAGTCTCAGGCACTGTTGGATGCGAGGGCTGTACTGGCCTGTATGGCCTATGTGGATCTAAACCCCATACGTGCCGCCATGGCAAAGACACCGGAGCAGTCTGACTACACATCCATTCAGGAGCGTATACACCAGCCTAGGGACTGCGCCCTGCTTCCGTTTTCCAAAGAAGGGGCCGTTGCTATTCCATTCCGCTTTAAGGACTACCTGGAACTGGTGGATTGGGGGGGGGGCGAGAGGTCAAATGTCACAAACAGGGTCATATTCCTGCCCACGCACCGCCCATTCTGACCAGGTTGCAGATGGATGCAACTCCAGTGATGGACTATCTTGCCAGAGAGGATATTCCATCGGTGGGTGCCCTGGGACCGGTGAGTAAGCTAAGGGCCTTTGCCAGTTCGGTTGGGCGAAAGTTTGTCAAAGGGCATGCCTTTTGCAGCATGCTCTGTCCGGAGCGACCATAGTATTGCATCAGAGTATGGGACTGACCTGAACTTCGAATGGTCTGCGGTCGGATTCATACCGTCAATTGTCATTTGCCAGCACTCGATTCGAATTCAAACGCTGGATTTCCATCAAAACGAGACTCGTTTTCACCACTGCAAGAGTGTTCAGCCATATTTGAGCAGGTTTGCCTGGGGAGAAGCGTGGGTGTCCGTTGTCT